>DDIP01000431.1 GCA_002338605.1 Proteobacteria bacterium UBA1847
GGGCAACGGTCAGGATCGGCAGTTCGCTTGCCGAGTCGAGGCTCTGTCCACCATCACTCGACGAAAATCGCGACACGTAGGACACCAGCGGCGATCCGCTGCGCGTGTAGGAAGCATAGACGTACGACGTCGTTGGAAAATCCGGGTGAAAAGCGATGCCAAGCAGGCCACCCTCACCGGCTGCGTCGACTCGTCCACTGATGTCGAGGAACACGCTGGTCGACATGACGTTCGGATCGTTTGCAAAGACCCGGACCATGCCGCCCTTCTCAACGACGAACCAGCGCGTTGCATCGCCAGGTGCCTGTTTCATTGCCAGGCCCTGGTTGAACGATAGATTGGTAAAGACGGGTTCTGTCGTAATCGCAGGCGTTGTCGGTGTTGGGGGTGGCGTGACGACCGGCAGCGGCCCACTGCCATCGCCACCACAGGCTGAAAGGGCGAGTACTGCAACGAAAATTGCGACGCGATTATTGCTCATGGGATCAGCTTAAGGCGCGGGGCGACGTCTGTCACGATGTCTCCAATCCGCGACTCGGGTCGGGTTTCTGCCAATGTTGGACGTGAGTCACGAATACGTCGGTCGAATCGACATATACTCCGGACATGTCGAAAAACTCGCCAAAAATCGACATATCAACCTGACAGGTCGATGCGATCGACATGTCGTTGAGACATGTCGATAAAATAGCAAAATATCGACATGTCTGAGCAATGTGTCGAACCGTTCGACACGACGAGTGCCGCGGAGGTCCATTGTAAGTGTCTGATTTTAATCCGAAAGAACCATACAACGACCTGCCGCTGCTGCCGCCACCCACAGCGCTGGTCGAAAACACCGACATCCTGAAACGCTGCATCACCGCGCGTGTTGCCCTGGCGGAGCTCAAGCAGGCAGCCGAGCTCATTCCGAACTCGGCGGTACTGGTGAATGCGCTCCCGTTGCTTGAGGCGCGGGCGAGCTCGGAAATCGAGAATATTGTCACGACGACTGACAAGCTGTTTGAGTTCGCTGATATCGCTGAGGATCGGGCCGATGCGGCGACGAAGGAGGCGCTCCGCTACCGGACTGCCCTTTATGAAGGCACCAAGATGGTCCAGCGACGCATGCTGACCACCGACATGGCCATCCAGATCTGCAGCACGGTCAAGGGTGTCGAGCTCGATATCCGGTCAGAACCGGGTACGACGCTGACCAGCCGGCTGACGGGGGAGACAATCTACACACCGCCAGTCGGCCAGCGGCTGCTCATCAGCAAGCTCGACAACTGGGCCGACTTCATGCACAGCAGCGTGGACATCGACCCGCTCGTGAGAATGGCGATTCAGCACTACCAGTTTGAAGCCATCCACCCGTTCTCCGACGGCAACGGCCGCACTGGCCGGATCCTGAATATCCTGTTCCTGGTGGAGCTTGGACTGCTCGACTCGCCCATCCTCTACCTGAGCCGCTACATAATCCAGAACAAGGCTGCCTACTACCGCCTGTTGCAAAAGGTCACATCCGAACAGGCGTGGGAACCTTGGATATACTTTATCCTTGACGGTGTCGAAGAGACCTGCACCTGGACGACGGACAAGATAAAGTCAATTCGCGAGCTTATGGAGCACACAGGCCAGTACGTACAAAAGCGACTGCCGAAGATCTATTCCTGGGAGCTTGTCGAGTTGCTGTTCAAGCAGCCCTATTGCCGTATCGGCAATATCGTCGATTCCGGCATCGCCAAACGCCAGACTGCATCCGTCTATTTGAAGCAGCTTTGCGATCTCGGGGTGCTGCGCGAAATAAAATCCGGCCGCGAGAACATTTTCGTACACCCGAAGTACATCGAACTCCTGACGGGTGAAGAAAATGTCTGGGTCTACTACCTGGGCGCCGATACCGACGATACGGATTTCGCCAGGAATATCGACTGAAATTTGGCGATTGCCATTCGTCATGCAACGCGCATAAACTCCCACTTCGATTCGCCCGATACCAAGGCGGGAGCCAGTATTTGACTATTAACAGCCCCAAGCTGTTTCAGTTTTTCAAGTATGTCGTATACACGTTGCTCGCATTCAATGTGTTCGTCTTCTGGCGCGAAGAATTTCTTGCCGCTGTCCTGCAATTTCCGAACGGTGTCGAAATCTCGCATATCATCGCGTCGTTTCCGGCAACAATCGATACGGCAGCCTGGCTCGTCCTGCTGCTGATGTTTGAGCTGGAAACCTACGTCCTCGAAGATCACGATTACAGTCCACGTGTCACCTGGTCGCTGCAGGGTGTGCGTGTATTTTGCTACGGCTTTATCGTCTACGCATTTTACGGGTATGTCGCAAAGCTGGGGTTCATCTACGACGCCACGCCGCTGGCAAATGTGAGCGACCTTTGTGCGCTGGTCACCGATGGGTGGTCCTACGCAGTCGACCTTGATGAGTATGTTGAGTTGACGGCGGCCAATTGCGCAGCTTTATCCGATGCAGGTGCATTTTTTCGATTTGATGCGATGCCTGCAGTCGTAGACTTGTCCGGACTGAACGATATCCGTCACCTCGCCTGGGTTGATGTAATCAATGCAGGCGTTTGGCTATTGGTCGTCCTGGTACTCGAGGTCGATGTGCGGCTGCAGGAAAAGAATCGCTACGAGGGCCTGGCACTGCGCCTCAGCTATGCGACGAAGTACGTGCTGTATTCGCTGCTCTTGCTGGCGGCAATTTACTGGGGCATCAAGGGCGACTTCGTGGATTTCTGGGATGCATTCCTCTGGCTCGTGGCATTCGTTTTCATTGAGCTCAACGTCTTCGAGTGGCGCCAGGAGGTCAAAGACGAGCAACAAAAGGCCGCCGCCGGCCTCACATCATAGAAACGTCAGAGTTTAATCAGGCCGGAATCATCAACTCCCGGGCCCATCGGCCGACAATTCAGTCTCAATCCAACAGTAAACGGGCTGATGTCATGACTTACGACAATCACGATCTGGACACTTCGATTATCATCCTGGGCATTACCTATGCGGCCCTTATCATCTTGTTGATTCGCTGGGTTGCGTCGCAATGATTGCGCGCCGACAGCACTAGACTGTCGCGAGTCCGTAGCCGATGTAGGCTATCGATGCCAGGGCAGCAGCGACCAGTGCGTACGGAAGCTGGGTTAGCGCATGCTCCATCACGCCGACACCGCAGGCTTGAGCTGAAAGCACTGTCGCGTCGCCGTAGAAGCAGGCATGGCTGCCGAACGAACTGGCCGACAGCAAGGCGCCAATAACGAGCGGCGTTGGTACGTCCATCGCAACTCCCAGCGGCATGACGATCGGAATCGCGATCGCGAAGACACCCCAGGACGAACCGGTTGCGAACGCAATCAGCGCCATCGTCAGGAACACGACAAGTGGAAAGAACAACGGTGACATCAGTGGCTCAACTGTTGCTATCGCGAACTGTGGCAAACCGAGCTGATCGTTGACTGTTTTGAACATGAACGCGACCACGACAATCGCCAGCGGCGCCAACATTATTTTGAACCCCTCGAGGACACCGTCCAGTGCCGCGTGCGCACTGATCAGCTTCATCGCGACGACCAGCGGTATCGTCAGAAACAGCGTCGCAATGACGCCGCGCAACAGGTCAATGTCGAAATACCAGGAGAATCCGATCAACGACATTAGCGGGATCAGAAATACCCAGAGGTTGCTCTTGTGATTGCCGTCTTCATCGACGGGTCCTTCCGTTACTTCGAGCTGTTCAACAGGCTCCATGGCTGGCATGCCCTGCTTCGCGAGTTCCTCGGCGTTTTTCATGAGGCCCAGCAGTGGAAACTTTCCGGTGGCGACCAGCGGCACCAGCAGCAATGCGATAAACGGGTAGAACATGAAGGGTATCCCTGAAATGTACATGCGCATTCCCTCGCCCGCGTTCGCGACTTCCGTCGACTCAAGGACACCCGCAAAGAAAACTGCCCAGGTCGAAATGGGAACGATCACGCAGGTCGGCGCGGCCGTCGAATCAACCACGTAGGACAGCATCGCCCTTGAGACTTTGAATTTATCGGTGACTTTCTTCATCGAGTTTCCGATGGCAATGGCATTGAGGTAATCGTCGATGAACATGACCATGCCAAGGAACCAGGTGACCAGCAGGGACTTGTTGCGGCTGTTCGCGCGTTTGGCCATTTTCCGGGCGAATGCCGACGCACCACCGGTCTGGATCAGGATGTAGATGAGGCTGCCCATAAGCCCACATACGGCAATTACCCAGCCAATGGTTTCGTCCTGCATGACATCAAGTGTGATGTCGGACAACATCCCGATGATGTTGCCGGGTGAAAGCAACAGAATCCCGACCAGGACTCCTGCGAGCAGGGCTGCGACCGGGCGGTGAGTCAATACGGCGGTGGCAATCACGACGGCCGTTGGAAGAAGACTGACAATCCCGAACGTTTCCACAATCTACCTCGATAATTTGTTTTTGTTATTGGTTCACATTGTGCAACAGCGACGTTGCATCGTCGCCGATAATAGTAATATATTGACCGCAATAACTAACTACTCGACATTTCGATCGGGGGAGATTCCGGATGTCCAAACGATTGGGTGCTGAAACCAGCACAACTATTTGCCCTAGGCGATCGCAGATTGCCATGGCGGTATCCGTAGCGCTGATGTCGACGGTTGCCACATCGCCGCTGAATGCGCAAACACTGGAAGAAATCGTGGTCACGGCGACCAAGCGCGACGAATCGGTTCAGGACGTCCCGCTTGCCATTACAGCGTTCTCCGGTGACTTCACTCGCAACGTGAACCTGGACGACATCAAGGATCTGATTTCCTTTACGCCCGGCGTTACCGGTAACAGCAAGGACAGTTTCATCGACGCAGTCAGCATTCGCGGCGTCCGCACTCAGGATTTCGGCGTTGGCGGCGATCCGTCCGCTGCATTCTTCAAGAACAACCTGTATGAAGGACGCAACGGTGTCGTCGTTACGAGTCTTTACGACGTCGAACGATCCGAGGTCCTGCGCGGCCCACAGGGCTTCCTGTTTGGTCGCAACGCCATTGGTGGCGCATTCAGCGTCCATACGAAGAAGGCTGAGGTTGACGGCGGCTATTCAGGCTATGCCGAGCTTGATGTTGCCGAGCGCGGCCATCTCGTTGGTGAAGGCGCGCTGAACATCCCGGTGAACGACAATTTTGCGATGCGCATGGCGGCCTACTATTCAACCGAAGATGGCTATGTCAAGAATTTTGCCGGCGGACCGGACCTGATCGCGCACGACAAGGTCGCCGTGCGCTGGTCAACCACCTACGAGACCGATCGCCTTAGCGTGCAAACCATGCTCGAGTACGAAGATCGTGAGCAGTCCGGGTCGGTTTATCGTGCCATCGACAATAGCCGGCTTGCCGACATCGAGGCGGCGACCGGCCTGACCTACACGCGGCCGGTTGGCGGCAGAAACGTCAGCAGCGAGCTCTTCGACCCGCGGGACGACTCCACGATAACGACGTTTGGTTTGCAAATCGACTATGACCTGGATTTCGCAACGTTCGAATCGACCACCGGCTTCAAGGATCACGACTACTTCTATACCGAAGATTATGACGGAACGGACCTGTACCTGGGCCACTACACCCAGGACCAGAGCGGTGACTATTTCCAGCAGGAGTTCAAACTGGTGTCATCCGGTGACAGTGATCTGTCATGGTACGCGGGTGTTTCGTTTTACCAGGAAAACATCGACGTCATGTTCGCCAACGCCGGCAGCGAGGAAGCCTTTTGTGCCTACTACGGTGCGTACTACGGCTACACGGATTGCGCGAGCTATGTCGGCTACTGGTCCTACGTCTACGGCATACCGGCATTTACGCCGAGTTCTGATGGCCTCTTGAATGAAACCAGCCGCGCCAAAGGCGACTACCAGGGCTGGGCCGCATATGTCGACTTGAGTTACCAGATCAATGACGAATGGGATGCGAGCATTGGCGTACGCTATACCTATGATGAAAAGACGTTTTCCAACAACGTCTTTCCGGTCGAGAGCGACATTGGTCCCTACTTTTTATACGGATTCATAACCGACGGTGCGATTACCGATACCAGGGACTGGAACGACACGTCGCCACGATTCATTTTGCGTTACCGGCCGAATGACAACACGGTGGTCTATGCCAGCGCTACCCGTGGCGGCAAGTCCGGTGGCTTCGGCACGTTCTCGGTGATCAACAGCAATGACCCGAGTGAAGACACGTTCCAGTGGTTCGGCGACGGCGCAGATGCCCCGTTTTCCCAGGCCGACGGCTATCGTCCGGGGTTCTTCCGCCCGGAAACAGTCTGGTCGTATGAGGTCGGCTACAAGGGCACCGTCTTCAACGATCAGGCCAACCTGAACGTGCTGGCGTTCGTCTACGATTATGAAGACCTCCAGGTGAACTACTTCGATGGCGGTGCCCGCGTTGGCAATACGGAAAAAGCGGAAGGCCGCGGCGTTGAGGCCAGTATCACGGCGGCTCTGGGCGACAACTTTGACCTCTACGCCAGCGCCGGCTGGCTGGACACCGAAGCATTCGGTCTGGACTTCGTTTGCGAGACGCCCGGGGCGTGTGAGGGCAGCTCGCTGTTCTGGGCACCGGAGATTTCCGGGTCGCTCGCGCTCACCGGTACCTTCCCTCGCGGCAGTGGCGAATTCTTTGGCAGTGTCGAGATGTTCTGGGAAAGCGAGCGTGGCCGCGGCTACGACAATATCGCGGAATCCGAGAACCCGGCCTACCAGGACTGGTCTGCCCGCCTCGGCTATCGCTTTGCCAACAACTGGACGGTCACCGGCTACGTCGAGAACCTGACCGATGAGCTGTACTACGACGGCTCTGCGAATAACAGTGCCATTGCACCGGCGTTCTTCTTTGGCCCGAGCCGGCCCAGAACGTTCGGACTCAGAATCGGGTATGACTGGGATTGAACCTGCCAT
>DDIP01000163.1 GCA_002338605.1 Proteobacteria bacterium UBA1847
CCAGCATGCGGAGTATTCCCCCGCCCGGCAGCGCTTGCAGGAACTGGGTTGGTCGGTCGGAACAATCTTCGCAGCACTCGACTACGACGAAATGTTCGACGCCTCACGTCGGCAACAACGACTGCGCCAGATTCCGCTCGAGAATTACCTGGTCGACACAGACGATGGCTGGGTCCTGAGGCGAACCAAAGAGTATCGCGGACGAGTACAACTGGAAGATGAGCAGGCAGCCGGCCAGCGGTTGTTATCGCAACTTCTGGCACAGGACGAATGGACAGAAAACAACTTCCTGCTCGCGCGTGAAGCGAGTCGCGCCATCCCGCATGGCAACGACGGTGACCTTGCCCGCAGTGTTCGCCGAAAGGCTATTCTGCTCGCAGAAATGCATCCGGCAGCAGAACGGTGGCGCGTCGAAATTCATACGACACCCAGCGACGCCACGGCCGGCAAAATCAGAAAATGGGCCAACACGAAACCGGCTGACGTAGCCACGCTGGCAAACGGGCTCGCGGACGAGCTTGACGCACTTTACGGACCCGTCGGGCGTGACGCACGCATTCAGGCGGCACTGGAGCGCCTGGAGAAGCACGGCAGCGGCGCCGCTTTCCAGTCGGCCGTCAACAATGCGCTGGCCGAACCATTGACGAACAGAATCCCGGCAATATGCCAGTCGATGGCAGAGGCACGGTCCCGGTATTTCCAGGACTTGCCACCGAGGCTGCGGCTGGCGTTGTTCGACACGCTTCGCGAACTGGATTCCGAAGTTCAACTTGCCTATCTCGAACTGAAGCAGTCGTTACCGCTTTCGCGCGCACAACTTCTCGCGCTCAGCAACGCCCTGCTGTCCTGCGGCTATGCCTCCGGGTTCCTGTCGGCGACGGAACTGGCTGCCGCAGCCAGCAATTTTGAACTTGCAACGGGCGAGACGATGACTCTCGACAGCTACCGGGCGGCTATCGCGCGTTTGAAGCGTGTTCCCGGCTGGGCGATAGGCAGTATTCGATACACGTTCGCCGAAGCGCTGACCCGCTACGTCGCGCTGGATGCGCGCGCCGCACGATTCAGTGACGATCTGCTTCGCGGTTCGCCACTGTGGATTCTCGGCGACACGCTGAAACAGCTGTCACGGGACATCGACAGGCTGTCGGGCAGTGTCGTCGAAATCAACGGTGAAGCGACCGGTGCTGCCGTTGCGCTGAATCCCGGCATCGCCAGGGGCCGCCTGCGCGTCTTCGACACAATTGAAGCACTGGAACATGCAGCACTGGATAGAAAGGACATCGCGGTCATCCCGGAAACAATTGCCGAGTTGTCGCCGGTCGCGGGAATCCTGACGCTGGGCGAAGGAAACGCGCTTTCACATGTGCAACTTTTGGCACGTAATTTCGGCATCCCCAATGTCGCGGTTGACTACGATGTTCTCGAATCGCTTCGCGCACTCGAGAACGAGAGCATCCTGATGGTCGTGACCGGCTCGGGTAATGTCTTGCTGCAGCTTGATGACTCGACCAGCGATGCCCAGGCGAATGCCCTGCGCAACAACGTATTGGTGCCTGTTCCGCAATTGAGCTGGAAAAAGCTCCTGACATTGGACGAAATCAACCGGCACCTGTCCGGGAAAGTAATCGGACCGAAGGCCGCGAACCTCGGCGAACTTAATCGGCTGTTTCCGGGGCGCGTCGCACCGGCGATCGCCCTGCCCTTTGGTATCTACGCGGCGCACCTGGAAGAAGCGGGTCTGTCCACGCGCATATCACAGGCTTTCTCGGATCTCGATGCTGGCAACATCAGCGAGGACGCATTCAATTCGGAACTTGCGGCTGTTCGCCGGGACATCGCATCCCTGCGGCTGTCAGCCGACACCCACGAGAGACTGGTCGAGCTCATGCGCGAACAGTTCGGCGAGCCGGGAAGCTATGGCGTGTTCATACGCTCAGACACCAATGTCGAGGACCTGCCGCAATTTACCGGCGCCGGCCTGAACGAGACTTTGCCGAACATCGTCAATCCGGACGCACAGCTCATCGGCGTGACACGAGTCTGGTCGTCCGTCCTTAGCCCACGGGCTCTGGCATGGCGATCCAGTGTGCTTCAAAACCCCGATCAGATTTATGCCTCAGTGCTGCTGATGAAAAGCGTGCCAGCGACCAAGTCCGGCGTCCTGGTCACGACGAACCTCTACGATCGCGCCAACCCGGGCCTTACCGCGTCGACTGCCTGGGGCGTTGGCGGTGCTGTGGCAGGTGAGGCAGCAGAGACCATCGCAATTGGTCCCGCGTATATCGATGTGATCTCGGAAGCGAAATCGCCGTACCAGCGACACATATCGTCGCAGGGCGGTGTGGACTGGCTGCCCGCACCAGCCGGCAGAGTGCTTACCCACGACGAAATCAATGCGCTCCGCAATCTCGCAGACGAAGTCAACGCAAAGTACGAAGCGGTTATTGACGACAACGGCAAGGTGCGCCCCTGGGATATCGAGTTCGGCTTCATCGATGGCGAGCTCACATTGTTCCAGATCCGACCCCTGGTGGAGCGTGGCAGCGCATACGCCGACGACCTCATGCGGCGTTTGCGGCCAGCGACAGCCGATCCGGTGGTCGGTGATACGATCGTCCAACTTGAACAAGTACCGGGAAGCCTAGCCGACCATGAATAGGATAAACACGCGCAATAAACTCAAGCTTGGTCTAGGCGCTTCGATGCTGCTTCATGCTGCGGCATTTGCGTATCCGCTTGATGGTATCGAAGAATCCGGCATACGAAGGCTGGAGGGCTTTCAAATTGCACAGGCAACGCCTGGCGCACCAAAGCTCGTTGATGGTCAGTTGTGGTCGAGCAGCGATATTGCGCTGCGGCTGCTCGACTATGCCGGACCGGAGTTCGATTCGTTCGAAGAAGATCCTGCGCTGAAGGAATTCCTCACCAAGGCGCTGCGCAACCGCGACTCAAGCTACGCCATGGTGCTGGTCGACTTTTCAGACCCTGCCAATCTGCGCTGGGCTGGCCTGCGGCCGGACCTCAGGCAAAACGCTGGCAGTGTCGGCAAGCTCATCTGCATGGCTGCCTTGTTCCATGCGCTGGCCGAGGCGTTTCCAGACACAGAAGATCGGGCACGCGTACTTCGGGAATCCGTGTCATCGGCCGGTGACTGGGTTAGCAATGAAATCCACCAGGTGCCTAAATGGGACCCATTTCTGAAACGAAACCTTTACTCCGTGATCAAGCCTGCCGACAGTTTTCGCTTGAGTGAGTGGCTGGACCATGCGATTTCAGCGTCTGCCAATGGTGCCGGCAGTATTATCTGGCGCGAAGCAATGCTGATTCGCCATTTTGGCAACGAGTATCCGAAAAGCTTCGAGGAGAGTGAGCGCTTTTTCAAGGAAACACGCAAGACGGAACTGGCCAGGCACGCATTGGCTGTTGCCACCGAACCGCTGCAGGCGGCCGGCCTGGACACAAGCAATATTCAACAAGGTTCATTCTGGACGACGAACTCCAAAAACAAGGTGCCGGGCACCGTTTCATTTGCGACGCCACGCGAACTTGCGCGACTGCTGCTGCGTATCGAGCAGGGCAGGATGGTCGACGCCTGGTCGAGCCTGCAAATGAAGAAGTACATGTATCTGACAAAGCGACGCTATCGATATGCGTATGCACCCGAGCTCAAAGACGATGCCGTTTTTTTCAAGAGCGGATCTCTGTATTCCTGCCGTCCTGAAGAGGGATTCCGTTGTGGCAAATACATGGGCAACGACCGCAACATGATGAACTCGGTCGCCGTCGTTGAGGGTCCTGAACCGGGGGGCCCGGCGTATCTTGTGACACTGATGTCGAACGTGCTGAAGGTCAACTCCGCCTGGGACCATTCCCGGATCGCGGCCGCCGTTCACGAGACCATCCGCACCAATATTGCACAGGCGCTGCGTGAAACTGGATCGGCTACGGAAATGATTGAAGCGGGAAAAAGCGAATAGCGACCTGCACTACCTCGGCATCGACTCGTGCATCGACGTTTGCAAGTCCAGCATGCTTTTTTGTGACACTTCGATTAGACCGCGCCTGGGTCGATCAAAATCGACGAATGGAGTATCGATCAGTGCGGCGAAAAGCAGGACGGCGATCGTTGCGCTACTATTGTCGTACACAATTTCGCTCACCTTGTAAGTCTCCGCCGAAGCCCAGGTAAATTCTGCTACCTTGTAGCCAATCCACTCGTGGCGGTCCACTTTGCGAAACAAGGAACTCGATGCTGCGCTGCTGCTGACGGAAGGTGCCGTTTACGACATTTTGAATGGCGGCCGCAACAAGCTGGTCAGTGTTTATGTCGCTTCACCACTTGTATGGGGAATACATGTTTCGGCGTCGAGCAGTATTAGCCGCATTGAAGGAATTGAAGGCAAACGCTTCGCAATCAGTCGATTCGGTTCGGGTTCGCACCTGATCGCAACCGTCGATGCAGCAGAACGCGGCTTCAGCGTCGGTGACATGGAGTTTGTTGTTGTCGACGATATCGAAGGCGCCCGGTCGGCTCTTGCAAACAACGAGGCAGACGTATTCCTGTGGGAAAAGCACATGACACAGCCGCTCGTGGACAGCGGCGAGTTTCGGCGCATCGGTGAGCGTATCGTTCCGTGGCCAGCCTTTGTTGTTTCTGTGCGGGTCGACTACCTCGATACTCACAGCAACACCGTTCACGAAGCACTGGATATCGTTGCGGATTTCGCCACACGGCTAAAATGCGACCCGAACGGCGCAAATCGGATCAGCGCGGCATACGGAATCGGCCAGGCGGACGCCCGATCATGGCTGGGCAGCGTACAGTGGAGTCACGATCGACGCTGCCCCCAAGCAGCGATCGATCGAATTGTTGCTGCGTTGCTGTCACTGGACCTCGTCCAATCGGCCGAGTCGATTCCTTCGGGCCGTGCTCGACTCAACCGGATTTGGGCAAATATCGAATCGCGAGCGGTTCCGTTGTAAGTCCGGCGACCGCTGTGACTAAACCGATACCAGCCTCGCCTTGTCGTCAGTGACAACGCGCTTGGTCTGTTCTTCGGGTACTTGCCAGTCGGCCGGCATTTTCGAAAAATCGAAAAACGGTTCTTCGTCGCCTTGTTCTATCGCGTCCTGAACCTGTTTGTAGAATTCGCCACCAGCCTTGTTTGAGAAAGTTATCTCAACGTCCTTTGCCTCGTCCTCTGTTCTTGGACGTTCGCAATATTCCGGGAATGTCGCTTCGCCCGCATGACCACTCGCGTAGCCTTTGGCAAACATCTGTTTGAGAATTCCGAAGCCGTCGTCCTGTACCAGGACGCCACCGCGAGGATGACCACCCATCGACTTCATGTGTGCAATAAAATCGTCCAGGTTGTAGCAATCATAAGCCACGTGCTGGCAGGAGTGATCGCCGTGCTTTTCAACAAAGGATGTCACTTGTGACTTCTTGGCTCGGTCGATTCCCTCGATCAGTGCGATGCCAAAATCACCGTAGTCGATACACCAGATCTTCATGCTGCTGTTTGGGTCGCCGGGTCGAGCATCATCGATGCGCTTGATCAGAGTTCCACCTTCTACCTCGATGTGAAACCAGGCCCATTTTTCAATGGTGCCTTTCGCGCAAGCGTATGAGATATGGTCAACTTTCTTTAAATAGGACATGGCATTCAACTCGGCTGTCGGGTGCAAAAATACTGCGTATAAGTATAGGCTCAGCGGCATGCAATAGCCTTGCGTTATTGCGCATTATTAGGCAAGATCACGCAGTATTTTTCTATTTTTTTATAAGATGACGCAGCAATCCAGATCACTTGACCGGATAGACGCGAAAATCATCAAGCTGCTCCAGCGCGACGGCCGCATCAGCTGGTCCCGCCTGGGTCGCAAGGTGAATCTCTCGGCCAGCGCCGCACAGCGACGTGTCGAGTCGCTTGTCGCGCGTGGCGTTATTCATAATTTCACGATCAACGTGAACGAGTCGGCGCTCGGTAACACGGTCAAAGCTTTTGTCGCGGTGAACGTGGAGCGCAAGAGCACAGACGAGGCAGAAGCCTTTCGGCGCCGTGTCCGTGTGCTACCACAAGTCCTCGCCTGCCATATGGTTTCGGGATCCATCGACTTTATCCTCGAGATCGTCGCAAAAGACCTCAATGAATTTGGACGGTTTATCGATTCCGAGCTACTGAACTTGCCGGCCGTGAAAGACGCTTCGTCGTCCTTCGTATTGCAGGTCGTGAAATCGAAAGAGATCGTGACCGATCATTAAAGGATTTGCGCCGTGCTGAATGCCAGCCCGGCGATATTCCTGGGTTTGTTCGTGAAGACTAGTTGACCCGGAGTCCGAGTCGATAGCTGCGCCCGGGTGCCGGTAATCCCAGTTGCGGCAAAACGAGTTCGTCGGTCAGATTATCGATTGACGCAGTGAGATGAACATTGCGACCCGCCCACGTATCAAGCTGAAAGAAGCCTCTAAGGTTCAGACTGGTTGCGGCTGGCAATCGCGCAGCCGAGCCATCGTCAGCCCAATCGTTTGCCGCACTGGTGTGCAAAACCTCCGCCCGCAGATCGATGCGCTGGTTTGCCTGCCAGTCCAGTGCCACGCGACCCTGGGCCCCGGGGCGCTGCAGCAGTACGGGCCGTTCGCCGTTTTCGTCGCGCTCCATCCTGCCGCCCTGCAAGGCCGCGGACAATTCTGCACGAAAGTTCTCAGTGACAAACCAGGTTGCCGATGTATCAACGCCATAGGTTAACGAACCGTTCGTGTTGTAGCGTTGACGCTTCAAATCTCCGCCCTCCATCACTGCGCGCTGTGACAGTGTGTCATCACTTTTATTTGCCCACGCCGCAACATTGAAAAACAAGCGGTTGTTTGGATAAAAATTCATCGTCACGTCGCCGAGCAATGCACGCTCGGGACTCAAGTCCGGATTTACCAAAAACCTGCCTAGCGCGGCGCCGAAGAGTTCGCGCGGTGTCGGAAATCGAGTGCGCTGTCCCAGTGTTGCGGTGGCCGACCATTTATCCGACGATGCCCATCGCAGTCCTGATGACCAACCGGTTGCCGATAGTGATTCAAGCTCGGGCTTGTCGCCGGTCAGTGGCGTGTCGGCACGGTCCAATGCGATTCCAAATGTTGTTGTCAGCGATTCGCTGATTCGCAAGTCCGCCTCCGCGCCGAGCGTAGACAGTTGCTGTTTGTAGCGCAGTATCGGAGCGGCGACGAGCGCATCTACCTCAAGTTCCTGGTTGTCGTGAGTGCTGACTTGTGTGGTCGACACGAATCTCAGTTTCGCTCGATCGAGGCCCAGGCTTAAGGTGACGCGAGCTCCGGATGTTTCGTCTCGTCCACGCTCTCGCGCCTTTAGCGCACTGTAGGAATAATCCTGGAAGGCATCA
>DDIP01000052.1 GCA_002338605.1 Proteobacteria bacterium UBA1847
GAACGCCGCGTTTCTCGGTGCCGGCGATGCAACTGTGGCATTGCGATCATTATGGCTCGCCAACGGCATCAATATTGTCCTGGATCCCTGCCTGATCTTCGGCCTCGGCCCGTTTCCGGAAATGGGCGTCACGGGTGCCGCCGTCGCAACAACCATTGGCCGGGGTGCCGGCATTCTGTATCAACTCTGGTACCTGCTAAACGGTCGTGGTCGTATCAAGTTTCATGTGCGCGACCTCAAGTTCCGGCTCTTGCTCACACTCCAGCTTGTGCGCATATCGCTTGGCGGCATCGCGCAGCTCATCATCGCGACGGCCAGCTGGATTGCCGTGATGCGAATCGTGGCTATCTATGGCAGCGCTGCGATTGCCGCCTACACCATTGCGCTCCGTATGATGGAATTCATCTTCCTCCCCGCCTGGGGTCTCGGAAATGCGGCTGCGACACTCGTAGGCCAGAATCTTGGCGCACAGCAACCGGAACGTGCCGAGAAATCCACCTGGCAGGCAGCCGGGTACAATGCGATCTTCATGACCTTCGCCGGCCTTTTCCTGCTGATTTTTGCCGAGTTTATTACGAGCCTGTTTACCAACGAGCCGGATGTGCTGAAATGGGGAACAAGTTGCCTGCAGATCATGAGCATAGGCTTCCCGATGTACGCAGTCGGCATGGTCGTCGTGCAGGCGCTGAACGGTGCAGGCGACACGCTAACACCTGCAATTTTGAATGCCATCAGTTTCTGGGCCGTACAGATTCCCCTCGCGTGGTGGCTGGCGACGCAAAATGAACTGGGCCCGAACGGGGCCTTTATCGCGATCGTCATCGCCGAGTCATTGCTGACCGTCCTCGCAACGGTGATATTCCGCCAGGGGGCGTGGAAGCAGCAAACAGTGTAGATTTCACTTACCTGATCGAGCCAACCCAAAGGGCGAACTGCCATGAACGATTTATCAAGACTCGCCAATATTGCCGAAATTTTCAGTGCGCTGGTGGTTGTCGGTGGCATCATTTTTGCAGTGATCCAGATGCGCCAGACCCGGCAGCAACGTCGCGAACTTGCGGCGATCGAATTGTTTCGCTCTTTTGGCAGCCCGAAATTCACCGAGGCCTATCGGAACGTACTGCGATTCGATGAGGGCATGACGTCCGATCAACTGAAGGAAATTTGTCCGGAGTGCGAGCAGTACGCGATGGTAATCGCGACGACGATGGAAAATATTGGCGTCATGATGTATCAACGCATTGTTCCATCGATGGTCGTTTACCACCTGATCGGTTCCAGTGCTGTAATCTTGTGGAGAAAACTTGCCGTCTGGGCCGAAGACTTGCGGACCGAACATGGCAATCCTTACGCGTTCGAATGGTTTCAATGGCTGGCGTTGCAACTCGACGACATGCATGATCCGTCAATCGGGCCCGCACACGAATCGAAAGCTGACTGGAAACCACTCAAGATCAGCAGCGAGATCTAGCATCAAACTCCTGGAGATTCAAAACGCAACGATCTGGCGCGGATCGACGCGAGTATTCGAACACCTGTCACTCGACATTGAGCAACATGAACGCGTGGCGATTCTCGGCCCCAACGGCTGCGGCAAGACCACTCTTCTCAAGACGATCAATCGGGAGTTGTATCCGGTTGTTGCGCCGGACAGTTTTATTCGCGTGCTCGGCAAAGACCGGTGGAATGTATGGGAGCTGCGACGGCAGATCGGCGTTGTGTCCAATGACCTGCATCAACGATATACGCCGACAACGACCGCCCTGGAGGTCGTCGTATCCGGTTTTCATTCAAGTGTTGGCGTACACGGTGTTCTCGCTGATCGTGTCAGCGCGGAGCAGCTCGATGCATCCGAAGCCGCCTTGCACAGTATCGGCATTGCGGGGCTACGCAACAAGCAATTAAAGCACATGTCGTCGGGGCAGCAGCGTCGGTGTCTTTTGGCACGCGCACTTGTTCATGACCCGGCAACACTAATACTCGATGAGCCAACTGCGGGTCTCGATTTCGCAGCGAGCTTTGATTATCTCGAGCGAATTCGCAAGCTCGCCCGCCTCGGCCGCAACATCGTTATCGTGACGCATCACCTGAACGAAATTCCGCCGGAACTGGACCGAATAGTCCTGTTAAAACAAGGTGCGGTCGTCGCCGACGGTCCGAAACGAGAGGTTTTGACCGGTGAACTTCTCAGCGAAGTCTACGAAACCGCAATCCGGGTCGCCGAAATCGATGGCTTTTACCTCGCCTACCCTGGCTGACACGCCCAGATCCACGGAAATGTGACCTGATTCGTTACATCCGATCAACTTGGGCTTATGCTCCGCCTTATGTTTAAAAACTCGCATGCCTGCCTTTTCGCCGCGGCGCTGACCGGGCCGTCCGCAGCGGCGGCGGATGACGCATTCCAGACCGGCATAACCGGTGTCGGGCCCGCGATCTTGTTGTTTACGATTGCCGCCGCTTTGCTCCTGACGCTGATATTTCGATCAACAGCCAATCACCTCGCACGAGTCATGACCGCCTGGCTCGGCCGTTGGCGCATTCGTACAGCGCTCGCCAAACGTAGCCCGGATGTCCTGCACGATTTCATTCTGCCCGGCGCTTACGGCGGGCTGGCAAAGATCGATCACGCTGTGCTGACGGCGGGTGGCATACTTTGTATACAATCGAAACACTACAACGGCGTTGTCTTCGGCACAGAAGATGAAGCGCAATGGACCAATGTCGATGGTGTCAGGCGGCGACGCTTTCTGAACCCGTTGATTCAGAATGAAGGTCGCACCCGTGCATTGCAAAAAATTGTACCCAATGTGCCGGTCGCGAACCTGGTAATTTTTACCGGCTCGGTCGAGTTCACAACTCCGCCACCCAAAAATGTAATCCATGTCGATGACCTCGAAAGCTACGTAGCCAAATTTGTCTTCGGTCCAAGCAAGGTGAAAGACTGGCACGCTGTCTGGATGACAGTTACGGCCGCCGCGATGACCGATGAAGGATCGCGCAAGGATTTCCGGGCCCAGGTCGGCTTCAGCTAGACAAGCCCGCTGCGCGGTGACGTCACCGATGTTCTATACTCAGCCGCAACCTAAAGGCTGAGGCACCGCGAATGGAAATGGAAACCACCCAGACTTTGATCACATCGCCCATCGGTGTGCTGGCGGTATTGGTGGCAGTCGCCGCGTTCTTCTTTCTGCTGGCCCAGGTAACCGATGCAAAACTCTTCAAGTATCTGCCACCGCTGCTGTTTATCTACGCGACACCGGTGTTTCTCAGCAACCTCGCGATCGGCGGCCACCATGTCATTCCCAACCAATCGATAATCTATACCGGCCTAAGTCAGTACGTTCTGCCGGTATTCATCGTATTGATGCTGATCAAGGTCAACGTGCCAGCCGTCGTCAAGGTTATGGGCAAAGGCGTGCTTGTCATGCTGATGGGAACTGCAGGTGTAATGGTTGGCGGCGTCGTCTCCTACGTCATAGTTCACGGCTGGTTGCCAGAGGACTCCTGGAAGGGAATCGGTACCCTGGCCGGTAGCTGGATCGGCGGCACGGCTAACATGTTGGCCACCAAAGAGATGCTTGGTGCGTCCGAGTCCCAGCTCGGGCTTGCGGTCATTGCTGATAATGTTATCTATATCGTCTGGCTTCCCTTGCTGTTGATGTCGCGCGACTTTGCGGATCGATTCAACAAGTGGGCTCGCGTGCCCGAGGACCGCATCGCCGCTATGGATGCCGCGGCTGAATTGCATATTGAAGACGATCACGCAGCAACAATGCAGCAGTATCTTTACCTTGGTGCGGTCGTGTTTGGTGTGTCGGCAATCGGTCACAGTCTGGCACCGCCGGTCGCGGACGGGCTGTCCGGAGCCAGCCCGATACTGGCGGGAATTTTTTCCGAAACCACAGTACGTATACTTATTGTTACCACGCTGGCATTGATTCTCTCGACGACACCGGTTTCTACCTTGCCTGGTTCAACCGCGATCGGTACGGCCCTGGTCTACATTTTCGTTGCCGGTATGGGCGCACGCGCCGAAGTCGCCGGCCTGGTTGATGCACCGGCGTTTGTGCTGGGTGCTTTCATCTGGATATTCATCCACGGCCTGTTCATGCTCGCAGGTGCCTGGATTTTCAAGGTCGATGTGCACAGTGTCGCAATTGCGTCCGCCGCCAACATTGGAGCTGTGGCATCAGCACCAATCGTCGCAGCACATCACCGACCGAACCTGGTGCCCGCATCTATCCTGCTGGCATTGCTCGGCTACGCGATGGGTAATTACCTGGCGCCGCTGACCGGCCATCTTGCGAGACTTGCAGTCGGTCAGTAGCAATGTGGCTGACGTATGCCAAGCGTGCTGGCTGGACGATTCTGATCATCGTCGTGATCGTGTGCCTGCTCGCTGTGTTCCTGTGGCGCGATCGACCTGAGCCTGACGCGATCGACTGGCCGGCTCCTGCGCTGGCATCGGCCGCCACACCCGATGCGGTCACCGTGACATGGCTTGGCGTTTCAACCTTACTGTTTGATGATGGTGAAACGCAGATTCTTATTGACGGATTTTTCTCCCGCGCCAGCATCACCGATATTCTGCTCGGACGCCACATCAACAATGATGCGCCGGTGATCAACTATGCGATGAACGAATTTCGGATGCGCAACCTGGCCGCGATCATTCCGGTCCACAGTCACTTTGATCACGCCATGGACGTTGGTGCGATCGCAAATCGATCGAGTGCGTCCGTGCTGGGCTCGGAAACGACAGCGCAGATTGCTCGCGGGGTCGGGGTGCCTGAAGATCAGATTATCGTCGTTGACGGCGAGTCAGGTTTCGAATTTGGCGAATTCAAGGTTCTGCTGCGCCCGTCCAATCACGCTCCGGTCGGCTGGCGAGGCACCGTACCCCTGGACGGATCGATTGACGAGCCGCTGACGCTGCCGCAGCCGATCTCGGCATGGCGCATGGGCGGTGCGTTTACGATTGTTCTCGAACACCCGCAGGGCACGGCACTGGTGCAGGGCAGCGCCGGTTACACGAAGTACGCCTTGCAGGATATCGCGGCAGATGTCGTATTCCTCGGCATCGCCCAACTCGAATCACTGGGACGGGACTACGCCGAGTTGTACTGGCAGCATACGGTGACCGCGACAGGCAGTCACAGCGTTTACCCGATCCATTTTGATGACTATACGCAGCCCTTTGGCGAAATTGCTTTGCCGCCCAGATTCATCGACAACATTCCGAAGACCACTCGCTGGCTGACAGAATTCCGACGACGCTGGGACAGTGACACGTCGTTGTTTATGCCGGAGTTCGGCACGCCCATTGCAATTTACGCGCAGCCTGCGTCCGAGCCCTGATCCGGCAGCAGGACACTGAGTCGGGCACGACCTTCAACCAGGTCCTGTTTTTCGGCTCGACTGAGCTTCTTCATCCGATACTCAACCCGCGACGCGGCTGCACGATCGCCGACAACTTCAGAAAATACCAGCGTCAGGGGCCCTCGGCCCTTCAGGTACTTGGCACCACGCGAGCTACGCCGATGTTCGTCAATGCGCCGTTCAACATCGGCGGCAATGCCCGTGTAATAGCTGTTGTCGGCACAGCGCACGATATAAACGCTGAACACGGTGACCGGCTCATCGGCTACCGTTCCCGCGCAAGCCTGTCGACGACGGACAACGCCCTCAGCTTGAACACGGCTCACGCATTGCCTCCAACAAGGGTATCACCAAAAACGCGGAACGCACCGGCTTCGATGCTGTCGAGATTCTCGGTCGTATCAGCCCAGGTCAGAACGATATCCGAGGTACCGCCCAGTGCTTCAGCCGGTGAATGGAGATGCAATGTCAGCACGTTGCCCGTCAGAGATGCTTCGCGAATGAGGTCGTGTCCACCGAATTGCTGCTCATTGATCTCGATGTATATCGATTCGCTGAAGTCTTCGTCGATCGTACGCATCAGCAACAGGTAGTCCGAGATGTCGCCATCATCGGTCGTCTTCGCAAAAAACAGCATCGTCGCATTCTCGCGTACATCGAACGCGACAGCATCGTAGTTTCGACTTTCAACCATGTGCTTCTCTCATTCTTGCGATTATTGCATCTTTTTCAGACCATGTTTCGCCCAGCCAGGTATGCAGGCGCCTGCGGAAGTCACGGTCATTTTGATAGTCACCATCAACCAGCCATCGCTCTAGTGATTTCTCACGCACTTCGGCAATAACCCTTACCGGGTCTCCACAGCACATATTCCAAAAACTCGTCGCACCTTCCGGGTATACCAGCGTGACATCAAGCAAGGCGGTAAATAACTCACCCATCGACGACAGGGCCATTGCGAGGCCGCCCGCGCGTGGTTGCAACAAATACCGGTATGGCGACTTTCTGCTGAGACGTTTCTGCTCCGAAAAACGGGTGCCTTCAATGAAGTTCAGCACTGACGTTGGCGTGTCCCGGAACTTCTCGCATGCGCGGCGTGTCGTTTCAAGGTCTTTGCCTTTCATGTGCGGGTTTCTGGATAGGAAAGAAGGCGAGTAGCGTTTCATAAAGGGCATGTCCAATGCCCACCATGCAATACCCAACAACGGAAACCAGATCAATTCCTGCTTGATAAAGAATTTCAGGAATGGCACGCGGCGATTGAATATTGCCTGCAATATAACGATATCGACCCAGGTCTGGTGATTTGCAACAACCAGGTACCAACCGTCGCGCCGCAGGTTTTCCAGACCGCGCGACTCCCATTCCACGTTGCCGGCGTTGCGCAGGATGAAAGTATTGATACTGATCCAGTTTTCGCCAATCGCCATCAACCAGCGCGTAATCGCACGTCGCAGAGCAGGGACGGGCAGCACGAGCTTCAGGACGGCCAGGACAAGAATGGGCACGAACCACACAACGGTATTGACGGTGAGGCCCGTGAAAAACAGCACGCCTCGAATATTGCGGATTAGTTTTCGCACGAGCGCATGATAGCCTGATTCCGGTTGCCGGGTATCGTGCTTGCTGCACTCAAATCCTTGCAGTACCGTAACCGGATGAGTGAGCGCATGACACCCGCAAGGGCCCTGCAAGCCGCCCGTGCGTCGGACGACGGACTGTACGGCGTAATGCTCGAGAACGGCACGATGGAACTCGGCTTTTATTGCCCCAGGGTCGTCGACGAACAGCAAGCCCACACACAGGACGAGCTCTACATCGTGCAGGCGGGAAGCGGTGTCTTCTATTGCGGAAACGAGAAGATCGATTTCGCGCCCGGCGATGCGTTGTTCGTTGCAGCGGGTGTCGAACATCGATTCGCTGATTTCGGCGACGATTTTTCCGCCTGGGTCATCTTCTATGGGCCGGACGGCGGAGAATTGTGAGAATTGTGAAAGTAACCTTGATCCTTTCGCTGCTCAGTCTCCCTGCCCGTGCGGTCGACATTGCCGTACTCGACTGGCTGTCGGGATGCTGGTCTTACGATGGTCGGGAGCCTGGCTCTGGTGAAGTCTGGATGCCGCCTGCCGGTGGAACAATGTTGGCGATGAGCCGGACCGTGAAGCAATCCAAGACGATTGCGTTCGAATTCATGCAGATCCTGACCGATGAATCAGGCTCATTGGTACTGGCTGCATCGCCTTCCGGACAAGCGACTGCAACTTTCAAGTTGATCGAAACCGGGGAGTATTCCGTAGTGTTCGAAAATCCGGATCACGATTTTCCGCAACGCATACTCTATCGTCGGGATGATGACAGGCTTTCCGGGCGTGTTGAGGGTGTGTCGAACGGAAAGCCACTGGCAATAGAATTTCCGATGACACGCGTCGACTGCGACGCCTTCGGGCTGTGAGTTGGCGGCCGGCACTACTGCTGGCGGTGACATTGGGTGTGTCGATCTCTGTTCTGCTGGCCGAGCCGACAGCGCAGGACCCTGGCTACCATGATTTCGTTGATCGCAGGATGCTTCTTGGCATCCCCAATTTCTTCAATGTTGTGTCAAACCTGCCTTTTTTAATCGTTGGCGTATACGGCGGATGAACGATCAGCCGCTATCCCGAGACAGTAAACCCGTCTACTGTCAACGCGTGGAGAGTATTTTTTGTATCCCTGATCCTCACGACCGTTGGCTCCGGCTACTTTCACTGGCAGCCAAATAACGCTTCGCTGGTGTGGGATCGTATTCCGATGACAATGGCATTCATGAGTCTTGTCGCCATTGTCATCTCCGAGTACTTCTCCGCAGCTGTGGGCAGGAAACTGCTATTGCCGCTGCTGCTGGCGGGGGTGAGCACTGTCATCTACTGGGCCTGGACCGAGTCGCTTGCCGCGGGTGACCTCAGACCGTATGCCATCGTCCAGTTTCTTCCCATGTTATTGATTCCTATTGTTATTACGATCTATCGCGCGCGCAGCGATCTCGGCCGATATCTGTGGTGGATGATCGGTTTCTACGCGTCTGCCAAGCTGTTCGAATGGGTGGATATCAGTTTGTATGAATTCGGTAATCTGATTAGTGGGCACTCGATCAAGCACCTGATCGCATCACTTGCACCCTTGAGCCTTGTCTTCGGTCTGATGAAACGGCGCGAGCGCCTTCGCTAGAAACCAGCCCTTCGTGGCGTTACCATGCGTCCGCCGCATTCCACGGCAACTGAGTCTTGAATAAGGATTTGCACGAATGACAACCGCAAAACGAATCGATGGCAAGGCAAAAGCGGCAGAGCTTGCTCAATCCATTACTGTGGAGACTGCAGCGCTGCTCGCCGAGCATGGTATAAAGCCCGGCCTCGCGGTTGTAATCATCGGCGAAGATCCGGCGAGCCAGGTCTACGTGCGCAACAAGAAGCGCACGGCTGAATCCTGTGGATTTCACTCGGTACAACACACGCTGGAAGCCGACGTGTTGCAAGCGGATGTCCTGACACTGATCGATGATCTGAATGCCGACAAGTCGATTCACGGCATTCTCGTGCAGTTGCCCTTGCCCGGTCACCTCGATGAACAGAGAATTACGCAGGCTATCGACCCGTCGAAAGATGTCGATGGATTCCACTTCATTAACATCGGCAAATTGACTGCCGGTCTCACAGATGACGCGTTTGTGCCTTGCACACCAGCCGGCTGCATGCTGATGATTCAGGATGAAATGGGCAGCGATCTTTCGGGTAAGAACGCCGTGGTCATCGGCCGCTCGAATATTGTCGGCAAACCAATGGCCTCCTTGTTGTTACAGGCTAACGCTACCGTGACGATTACCCACAGTCGGACGAAAAACCTGGCCCGTGTGGTCGCCGGTGCCGACATTGTGGTCGCTGCCGTCGGTCGACCTGAGATGGTGAAGAGGGACTGGGTGAAGCCCGGTGCCGTCGTCATCGATGTTGGTATTAATCGCGTTGAAAAGACGGTCGATGGCGAAAAGAAAATGGGCCTGACCGGCGATGTCGACTATAACGACGTGAGCTCGGTCGCCAGTGCAATTACGCCGGTCCCTGGGGGCGTCGGACCCATGACAATCACGATGTTGATGGCCAACACGCTTCGTTCGGCACGCCTGGCGGCCGGACTCGAAGGCTAGCCGGCCGATGCTGCCGGGAAAACCCGAGGATTTTCGAACCATATGGCTGAGTCCGGATGATGAGGCGATTGTGCAGATCATCGACCAGCGCTTGCTGCCGCACGACTATCGGATTCATGATCTCAGATCGTGGCAGGATGGTGTCGTCGCCATTGCGGAAATGTATGTGCGCGGCGCGCCACTGATCGGTGCGACGGCGGCGTGGAGCCTCTATCTTGCAGCCCTGAACAGTGCCGGTAACCCGGCCGAAATTCATGCCGCCGCAGACGCGCTGCTGAAATCACGCCCAACTGCCGTCAATTTGCGCTGGGCCGTCGAGCGCGTCTTGTCGCGCCTCACAACGGCAGAGAAAAGTGCCGACATCACGCGCCTGGCGCGGCTGGAAGCTGAAAATATTTGCGATGAGGATATCGAGATCAGCCGCGGCATCGGCAACCATGGCCTGGAACTGATCGAGGCGATCGCGGCAGGCAAAAACGGCGGGGTCGTAAATGTACTAACGCACTGCAACGCGGGATCGCTCGCGACAATCAACTGGGGAACGGCAACCGCACCGATCTATTTCGCGCACCAGAAAGGCATCAAGATCCACGTATGGGTGGATGAAACCCGGCCACGAAACCAGGGATCACAGTTGACGGCCTGGGAGCTGGCGGCAAACAAAGTGCCGCATACCCTGATCGTCGACAACGCCGGCGGTCACCTTATGCAACATGGCATGGTTGACGTTGTGATTACCGGGACTGACCGCACGACGCGTTGCGGCGACGTCGCTAACAAGATCGGCACCTACCTGAAAGCGCTCGCGGCGTTCGATAACCGGATTCCATTCTACGTCGCACTGCCGTCAACGACGATCGACTGGAACAGTCGGGACGGCATTGCTGAAATCCCGATCGAAGAACGTGATCCGGGCGAAGTCATCAACGTTTACGGCATCGCCGATGGCAAAGCGACATCGGTGCGAACAACAGGCCCGGACACTGCGGTCAGCAACTATGCCTTCGATGTAACGCCGGCCCGGCTCGTAACCGGATTGATCACAGAGCGCGGCGTCTGTGCGCCAAGCGAGGACGGCTTGCTGTCGCTGTTTCCGGATATGCAATCAACGTGACAATCGATGAAGGTTACATCAAGTATCGCAGCCACTGGTCCGCGGGCCCGGCACCAAGCATCGAAGCGGCGCGGCAACTGGACAACTCGCGGCACCTCTTATTTGCGGCGGGCCTGATTGGCTGCTACCCAGACTTGGGCATCGGTTTCGGCAATATCAGCATACGCTTCGGCGCCCCCGGTCAGTTCCTGATTTCCGGTACTCAAACTGGATCCTTGGAACGCACGAATGAGGAGCATTATGCGCTGGTGACCAGTTACGACATTGCGCGTAATGAAGTCTTCTGCACCGGGCCGGTGCAGGCATCGTCTGAGGCACTGACACATGCAGCGATCTACGAACTGAATGTCGACATTGCGGCTGTCGTACATGTCCACAGTAAACCTCTTTGGGACAAGCACCTGGACAGGCTTCCAACCACGCGCAGTGAGATCGCTTACGGCACCCCCGGGATGGCGTTCGAATTTCGACGGCTCTACGAGACAAGCACGTTCAGGTCAGATGGCCTCGCCGTAATGGGTGGGCACGAGGAAGGTCTGATCAGCATTGGCGGATCGCTGCAACAGGCGACCGCCAAAGTTCTGGCTTTGCTCGACTGAAACCTTGCAGAGAACAGGGGGATACGTCAGCTCTTTTATTGCTGATTGAATTCAAGCAACCGATATCTCCGCATCGTCAGGTATAGTTCTGCAATCCCTACGAAATCGGCCTGGTACCTGGAGCGTTTTGCAAACCCTGTCAGTTCCATCACACGAGCATCGTCGCCACTACCTGGGCCTGGTTTTCGGGCTACTGGCAGCCTTCTCGCTGACCGCGATTTGCTACTGGCCGTCACTCGATGGCCCGTTTCTGTTCGATGACATTCCCAATCTCGAGCCGATGGGTGAACGAGGTGGGCTGATCGCGGCGGAACAATACCTTGAGTTTATCGCAACGCCGCGATCCGGCCCGCTGGGACGCCCGCTCAGCCTTGCGAGCTTTACCCTGAACGCCAGCACCTGGCCGACCGATCCGAGACCCTTTCGAATAACCAACCTGGTCATACACCTCGTGAATGGAATGCTTATTTTCCTTTTCACCAGGCGCATTTTCTCGATATATCAACACCCGCTGACTGCCGACAAGCTGGCGCTCATGTGCACCGCAATGTGGTTATTGCATCCTTTGCTTGTCTCGACAACCGCCTACATTGTTCAGCGCATGACAATGCTCTGCACGCTGTTCACGCTGGCAGGTCTGCGTTGCTACCTGCGAGGCCGGAGTCAGTTACCGAGATTTCCTTTCCGGGGCTGGCTGTGGATCATTGGCGGAATGAGCGGATTCGGATTGCTCGCCTTGCTGAGCAAAGAAAGCGCCATTTTGCTTCCCCTCTATGCCCTGACTATCGAACTGACTGTGTTTGGCTCAATAAAGACCAACTCGCGTCATCGAACCTGGCTGCTGGCAATGCTTGTCATCCCCTTGGTTGTCAGCATTTCCGTTGTGGTCGCCGGTTGGGACAGCATCTCGTCAGGCTTCGAGTTCCGTTCTTTTACGCTTGCCGAACGCCTGATGACGGAAGCTGTGGTCGTGGTCGATTACCTGGGCCAGATTGTTGCACCGCGACTTTCGGGACTTGGCATTATCCACGATGACTACCCGGTCTCTACGGGGCTGATGCAGCCTGCTTCTACGCTGATCAGTTTGCTCATAATCGTTTCGCTTGCCGGGCTTGCAATTGCGGCACGCAAGACGCTTCCTCTCGTCAGCCTGGGCGTACTGTGGTTTTTTGCCGGCCATAGTCTCGAGGCGGGTCCATTCCCACTGGAACTTTATTTCGAACACCGTAATTACTTGCCGTTGCTTGGACCGCTGATTGTCGCCGCGGCACTACTGCAGCTCGTCAAACACAAAATGCAGCGGGTTTTGTTGTTTGGCGTCGCGCTGTTTATTGCCGTCGAAAGCCTGATGACCTGGCAAAGCGCCGCCACGTGGGGAAGTGAATCCCGTTTCATGCGTACTGCACTGATCGAACACCCGAACTCACTGCGCGCGCAACAGTTCTATGTCAATCAACTCATTGTATCGGGCCACTATAGTGAGGCCTTGTCGGCCCAGGAACGACTGGCTCTGAAAATGCCCGACCACACATCAACTCTAATAAGCATCCTCAACCTGCGATGCCTCCTCAGCACTTTGACCACTCAGCAAGTTGATGGACTTTTGCAGAAACTCTCCAGCAGCAGTCATGACCTGCAAATTATCACCTACCTGCCAGTGCTTACGAATAACGCCTTTGCGCGGACTTGCCCGGCATTTGGCCCCGATGAATTGCATGCCGTATTTGATGGTCTGTTGGGTAACCCGAAAATCACAGCCAACGATATAGCGTCGGGTGCAATTCTTTATAACAAGGGCATTGCCTACGCCAAATCCGGCGACCTTGATCGGGCGCTTTTGCAGCTTGATCATTCGTACGAGGTGAATCCACTGATCGATATTCCGATCCAGCAAACAGTCTGGCTGCTCGAGGCGAAAAGACCGGATGATGCAGAGCAGTACCTGTCACTCGCACGGCAACATGGCCACAAACAAATTGTGAGACGCAGCTATCGGGATTCCGCATTTGAACAACTTCAGAAAGAAATCGATCGACAACGTTCCAGGCAGTAGCAAAAGATTGACCATGCTCATTGCATGTACTTGATTCTCACCTTATTCTGCTTCCCGGTTCAATGACGATTCCTTCTCCGACGAGGGTCGAATATGCACATAATAATCGGGGTTCTGACCGGCCTGGTCACCATTTTCTATTTGCTCGATCGCCTGGGAATTGATATCGGTGGCCTGAATCCGTTCTACTGGCGTCGCCGTCGCGCATGGGCGAAGAAATATCAGGGCGATCCGATCTACTCGATCGAAGACCCGATGCATGTTGCGGCTGTGCTGATTGTTGGCGCGGCGAAACTGGACGGCGACCTGACCGCTGAATCGAAAAAGGCGGCACTACTACAATTCAAATCCCGGTTTTCTCTTGAAACCAGCGGCGCTTCCGAATTGCTGGGGTCGGCCGCGCACCTGCTTGGTTCGCCACAGGTCATCGACAAACAATTAAGCGGCGTCATCGAAAAGAACCACGGCAGATTTTCCAAAGAGCAAGCTGAGTCGATGATCGAAATGATGACTGAGGTTGCTGCGGCCGACGGCGAGCTCAGCCCCAGGCAAAAAGAATTCATCGATGCATTGCGTAGTCACTACCTGGCGGCTGACGAAGAGCAAGGTACCTGGTAGGTACCCTAGCTTCGTTCAACGGGCTGAAGCTCGAAGACGAACGTTCGGCAGGACTTGATCGCTTGCAATGCCTGATCGTCATCCAATGGCCTGAAAGTTGAAGCTTTCACCGCCTGGATCGATGGTCGTTCAAAAATTCGATGAGTGCTCCGACGCACCGCAACGCGACGTGTACGACCAGCACGGTCGATATCAAAGCAAACCTGCACCTCGCCTTCGATACGATCGCGCCTCGCCTTCTCGGGATAAGCGGGCACGACGGTTTGCAGCGGTGTTCGATCGGTGTCGCTGTCAATAATGCGTGCCCTGTCAGTGTCGGCGCTTTCGCCCAGGACCGACATACCTGTCAGGAGCACCAGCAGGGCAAGCGAATGCACTAGTTTTCGTCTCTCGCGTCCGGGGCTGTACTGCCACGGCGGTCGTCTATCGTGATGTGTTCGCGAACCGGCTCGACCTGATCGAGATACATGCCCTTCACTTCTTTCAGGTTCTCAGATCTCGGATTCAGCTCCTGCCCTCGCCTGATGTCCGCTTCGGATTCCTCGAAACGCCCTAATCGCAAATAGACGATGGCTCGATTGTTGTACGTCCGCCAGTGATTTGGGTCGCGCGCGATGACCCAGTCGCAATGCTCCAGTGCGGTTTCGAATTGCGACATCATCAGAAAACCCGCGCATAAATTCGCGTGGCCGATCTTCTCCTCTCGAGCGTTTGCCGCCGTCTTGAGGCCCTGTAGCGTCAGCCGAACACCGTCCTTCGCATCGCCCGTTTTGAGTTTGTTGGCACCTTCATACAGGAAAATGTTGCTTGGCCCCAGGACGGTCTTGCTGGTTACGTCGTCATCCGCCTGTACGGCAGCCCATGCCAACCCCAGTATCGTGAGCGTGGTCAGGCGCATGGACACGTCCTAGCCTCCAAGCTCCAGGTGTTTGGCAAAAAATCCGATCGTCCGCTCCCAGGAGAGCCGGGCCGCGTCTGCAGCATAACGAGGCGTCGTATCGTTATGAAACCCGTGTCCGGCATCCGGATACGTGTACTCCTCAAAATTCGCGCCTGCTGCCTTCAATGCTTTTTCGAAGTCCGGCCAACTCGCGTTTACGCGATCATCGGTTCCGCCATGATGGAACATCAGTGGCTGCTTGATAACCCTTGCATCGGCGGGATCCGGGTGCGATCCGTAGTAGGACACAGCCGCAGACAATGACGGAACCGCCAGCGCCAGCCGCGCCGAAACGCCGCCGCCATAGCAGAATCCGACCGAACCGACTT
>DDIP01000281.1 GCA_002338605.1 Proteobacteria bacterium UBA1847
TAGGGATTAATCGCCGGCGTCATTGTCATGCTTGCGATCCCTCTCAAGACCCTCGCGTTCGCCTTTCAGTTTGTCTCGCTTTGCTCGAGCCGCGGCGCGCTCTTCATCATTCATCGACTGCCAGCGTTGCCGACGTTGCTGTTTTTTCGCCGCACGTTTTTCCCGGGCCGCAGTGCGTTCTTCCTCGGACATCGACTGCCATTTTTCCCGCGCGGCCGCTCGGTTGATGTCGCGATTCGCCATACGTTTTTCGCGTAAAGCCTGCTTTTGCTCGTCAGTCATACTGTCGTATTCACTGCGCCATTTCTCGCGCATGGCTTTTCGCTCGTCGTCCGACATGCTTTCAAGATAAGCCCGACGATCTTCAGGCGACATCGAATCGACTTCCGCAGCCGATTGCGCCAGCGCCATGCAGGGCAATATCGTCAGACTTGCCAGCGCCACAATGATGGACATTCTTCGCATGTGTGATTTCTCCTGTCTTAACAGCGATACTATAGTAACGAAGGGTTTTTCCATTGGTTGACATATGTCTATAACTTCAATGCGGGTTTTGACCCCGCTTCTGTGTCTTGGTTTCGCACTCGGCGCGTGTGTTGCGGGGCCGACACTGGTCAGCAAGAGTGCCGTGGTCCCGGATGGCGTTGATTTCACCGGAATGTGGCAGCTGCGCAATGGGTCCGGAGTCGAGCGACGGTCCGACAATGCAGCATCCCGTGAGGATTTGATTGTCCTGGATCGCGACGCCGATCCGCGACGTGGCAGGAGCAAGTCGAATCGATCTGTGCAGGTGTTTATCGAGTATGGAGAATCGCTAAAGATTACTCAGACTCGCTACGGACTGTTCATCAGCTATGACCGGTCAGTCGTTGAAGAATTCACTTTTGGCGAGAATCGCGAGGTGACGATCGGCCCTATTGAAGCGATGCGTGCTTCGGGATGGGAGGGCGACAGTTTGGTGATTGAAACGCTCGATGATGCCGGGTCGATCCTGTCTGAGTCCTGGCGCTTTGAGGGTAGCAAGGATGTCCTGGTGCGGAATATTCGAATCACCAAGGGTGACACGGAAATCTTCTCCCGGCGGCAGGTGTTTGACCGGATTTGAATAAGGGCGGCGACTCCTGGGTCAGCCCGGCGGGAAGGAAAGGCCTTCTTTGGAGCCGCCGCCCGTCTTGCTCTAATCGTTGATTTCAAACGTAAAGATGTTTCGTATGCCTCGGGTAGTCATTGGGACGCCATCAACTACGCGCGCTTTGTACCGAAAGCGTTCCGCGGCGCGGACAGCCTCTTTCTCGAAGATACTGTGGCTAGACTCGATCGCCTCGGCATTCATAACTCGCCCGGCGGCATCAACATCGAACTGGACAACAACGTGGCCCTCGAGGCCCATCGCCAGGGCGCGAGCAGGGTAGACAGGGCTGACCCGCACTATATTCACTAGCGCTCCGTCGCTTGGCGCGCCAAGAACAATCCCACCGTCTTTCGGCGGATTCAACGTGGTAAGCCGTGGGACAGCGATCGTCTGCGAGCTGGCTGACTGGTCCGGTCGTTTCGGTGTGTCGACGCTCTTGACCAGTTCCTCCTTGACGATTTTTGGTGGTTCCGGTTGCACCGGCGTGTCGCGAATTTTCACTGGCAGCCAGGTCGTGGCTATCGGGGGCTTGATGTCAGAATCGGCACCGGGCTGGAGGGTGATCAGCAATTGCATGACGTAAAGCAGTGCAAAAGTCATCAGGGTGCCGGTTGAAACGGCGGACGCGTATCTCGCCAACATGTCAATCTCCTTGAAATCTCCCGCCTGGACGAATGCCTTGAACTACTAGGTATAATACATACCTAGAACCACAAAGTAACCGTTGAAATACCTATTAGTTCAAGGTATCCTGCGCCGATGGCTCAATCGAACCCCCCATTCATGAGTGGCGTACCGGAATTGCTGCTGTTGCAGCTGCTGAACGAGCAGGAAATGTACGGCTACGAACTGGTGCGTTCGATCAAGACCGTCACGCGAGATGCAATATCGCTGGGTGAGGGCGTTATTTACCCGGTGTTGCACAGCCTGGAGCGCAACGGATCTTTGAAATCGAAGCGCAAGACGGTTGGCGGGCGCACTCGCGTCTACTATTCACTGACGCGGAAAGGCGGCGACCGGCTCGAAAAGCTGCAGGACGACTGGCGTCGAATTCAGGGCGGTGTGGCGATAGCGCTGGCTGGCACTGCCAATGCGTGAACCCGATTTCAACGCGCTGGCAACCAGTCTGCTTCAACATGGCATCGTGCCACGGCACGTACGCAGGACAGTCAACGAACTGCGTGACCACTACGATGACCTGGTCGACTCGGCTGTTGACGCTGGCGCCAGCAGTAAAGCAGCGCGGCATATCGCGGCACAACAGCTGGGGTCGATGGATGGGATTGTGAGGGCAATGGCATCCCGGCGAGAGCTCAAGACCTGGGCATTTCGCTATCCTCGACTGGCTGTCGTTGTCTATCCGCTGGCTTGTCTTGCCGTACTACCGGCAATGCCGGTGTTCGCTGGCATAGTGCACCGGACGGCGCTGGCACGCTGGGGTGCGAGCCTGCTTGCGGCCGGCCTGGTCACTGCGTTGATGCTGTTGAGCATGCAGTTGTCTATCCTGCTGGGCTAAGCGTGCCTTCGCTGACAAGCGGCGAATAGCTCACAAGCGTTGCCCGGAAACTCAGTTTTCCTTTCCGATGCTGTTCGATGACTACCGGCAGGTAGCCGAGCGCTTCGACACACCACAGTGTCGTAACGCGCGACGAACCTTCTTTTTGATGCTGGATTCCGACGGCTGTATATGTTCCCGCCTTGGTTTCAACCTGTCGGGTTCCTGCGTTCCGGACATTCGCGATGCGCATCTTGTCGACATCGAAAAGCACATACTGGTCCGCAACTTTGCCGTTCTGCAGGTCGCTCATCAGGGCGTACTGGATTGATACGTTGTCGTACGCCAAGCCGTCGAGATGCAGGACAACATCTTCACTACCCACGGTGCCCGTCGCGGTATTGGTGCTCCAGTCAAAGCTGAGATCGACCGGCGGGTCATCGCGTATCGTGTCGATTGCGTGGTATCGGTCGGGCAGGATTCCGCTGGCTACGCGTGAAAATTCGGATGTGACATCCATCTCACCGCGACTGACCAGCCGAGACATCCCGGTCGGCTCAATCAGGTGCCTGGCAACATAACCGCTGTCGGTCTCGCGGAGTTCGGTATTAAGCCGCCCCGACACAACGGATATCCGAACCTTGTACTCGGCGGTGTGTGGCACCAGCCCGCCCGCCCCAAACACCGGACCCACCACAAAAATCATGGTGGCAGTCACCCTAATTGAGAATCGAATTAAGGTAACTGCCACCTTATTTAGTGGTGATCGAATTGTGGTGACTGTCACCTTATTGTTTGTGGGTTTCATTGACTTGCTATTCCGGATGTTTCAGGGCTGATTCGCAGTCTGCCATCAGGGACATGACTGCCGCCTGAACATTGAGGCGATGCGGTTCCAGGTTGTCCAGCGGCGTATCGGCCGGAATCGGGTAGGGTTCGCCCTCGGCCGCCGTGATTCGTGCGAAAGGCTTCGGGATCATGAAATGGTCCCAGCGGTTCAGGTACCAGGCCCTGTCCGCCGCGCAGGCGACCGGTATGATCGGTACACCCGCAATGCGGGCCATCAGGATGGCGCCCATCTTGAACTCGTATTTCGGTCCTCGGGGGCCGTCGGCCGTGGTGACGATCGAGTAGCCGTTTTTCATCATTTTCTGCATGTCACGCAATGCAAGCGCACCGCTCTGGTTGGCCGAGCCGCGAATGACTTCCGCGCCCCAGGCGCGCGCAATGCGCTCGGGTACTTCGCCATCGACAGACCCCGATACTAGGAAGCAGGCTTTGAATCCCTGCCTGACCCAGGAGCGCATCAGCGTCGACCCGACCACATGGTGCTGGTGCCAATAGCAGGGCGCGCAGAGCATTTTGCCGTGGAGGAAGGGTTCAATATGCTGCTCACCAATCGTCTTCTGGATGCGATACGTGGCCGTCAGGAGTGCAATCACGCCACGCAACAGCGGCACACCGAGAAAGTAGTAGAGCCGCCGCGCCGCCGTCATTCGGCGCATCGATGACGTGCTGCGCCTCGATTCCACGGAGTCGAAGTCTTTTTTTGGCGTATCGGTCAATGCTACGGCCTGCCTGGCGGGTGAGGAACGCGAATTGCTGCCTGAGTTTGCAGTATCGAATCTCTGCCGGTCAATGTAATATTGCGCCTGATTTTTCAATACGATACGACGCAGCTCACCGTTCAATGACCTCTGCACAGCCAAGCTACAGGCTTCCACCTGGCCCCGAAGAGCCTGTGGCGCTTGGGATAGATCCCGAGACGCTGACAACGCTGACGCGGCTGCAACGCGACTACGGCGATATGGTGAGCATGCATCGGCCAAATGGCCGACTGGCTTATTTCATCAATGACCCGGTCGAAGTGCATCGAATCCTCGCGCGCCGACATACCAGGTATCGCAAGGGACCTGGCTTCGAGCGGGTCAAAATGCTGCTTGGCAATGGGCTGATCGTCAGTGACGGTGATGTCTGGCGTCGCTCCCGACGCATGATTCAGCCGGCATTTGGTCGCCAGAATATTCACCGACTGGTTGACGTGATGGTGGAATGCAGCCAGCGGCGCGATCGGCATTGGTCGAGGCTTGCCGCAAACGGCGAACAGTGCAATATCACATCGGAAACCTCGGATTTCGCGCTGGAACTGATCCTGATCAGCATTTTCGGCAAAGATTACGACGATCGAATCATCACTGACGGCGAAAACCCGTTCGCCTTCCTGAGCCGCGATTCGGCGCGGGACCTGAGCGTCGTCTTGAGGGTGCGACATTTACGCGAGTTGCTGACGAGCATCATTGAAGACCGAAAATCCGGCAAGCATGCAGAATCATTCGATTTTCTATCGGTTTACCTGAGTGCCGTCGACAAGCACGGCAAAGGTTTTAGCCGTGGCGAATTGCTCGACGAGCTGATGACATTGATCGTCGCCGGCTTCGAAACGTCGGCCAACACCCTGAACTGGGTCTGGTACCTCATCGCCAGTTACCCCGATATCGAAGCGCGAATTATCGCGGAGGCAGAGCGATTCCTGCCCGATGCCGAATCGGTCAACAGCGAATCGCTGATGGCTATGGAATACACCCAGCAGGTGCTGGAAGAGACCCTGCGACTCTACCCGCCGGTCTGGCTGTTCACGCGTCGAGCCCACGAGGACGATGAGCTTGCTGACTACGATGTCCCGCAGGGTACGGACATCTACCTGTCGCCATTTATCCTGCAGCGCAGCGAACACTATTGGCCGGATCCTGATTGCTTCGATCCGGAGCGCTTCGCTGCGAGCGATGGCAACAAGAAAGATCGGCCATACTTCCCGTTCTCACTGGGACCGAGGCGATGTGTCGGAGAATATTTCTCGTTTATGGAAATGAAGGTTCACCTCGGCCTTCTGCTTCCGAGATTTCGCATGCTGCGAGTCGATGATTCCAGACCGGAGCTCGAACTTGGCATAAACTTGCGTTCAGCCAATGACATCTTTATGAAACCAGTACGACGTTAGGAAATCGATGCAGCTCTATTCAACTCTGACAGACTTGTTGCGCGATGCGCGCGACAAGAACCGCGAGATTCGCTTCATTGACGGCGAAAAGGACGAAAGCATCGTCAGTTTCCGCGTACTTTGGGATCGCGCAAATGCATTGCTGGGCTCATTGCAGGCGCGCGGAATGGAGGCGGGTGACGAACTGATCATTTTCAGCAAGTCGAACGAGAGCTTCGTTGTCGCATTCTGGGCCGCAATTCTCGGCGGAATCGTGCCAGTGCCGGTCGCTGTCGGGATCAGTGACGAGCATCGCCTGAAACTGTTCCGGATTCTGTCGCAGCTCGACAGGGCGACTCTGTTTACGGAGACGGACCTGCTTGAGCGCCTGCTGGAGTTCTCCAAAGCACAGGAACGCGATGATATTACGAGCCTGCTCGAAAACCGGACTGCGCTGATCTCGGATACCGAAGCGTCTGCTGACGGCGTCGTACATCCGGCGACGGCTGACGACATTGCGTTCATCCAGTATTCGTCCGGGTCAACCAGTGACCCGAAAGGCGTTGTGCTGACGCATCGCAACCTGTGTACAAATATCCGCGCGATCGTTGAAGCCTGCGGCTGGAGCGACGATGACCAGAGCCTGAGCTGGATGCCGTTGACGCACGATATGGGCCTGATTGGTTACCACCTCAGTGTGCTGGGTGTCGGAATGAATCATGCGGTGATGGATACCAATGTGTTCGTGCGGCGTCCATTGCTGTGGATGAGCAAGGCGAACGAGTTGCGAGCAACCCAGCTGTGTTCGCCGAATTTCGGTTACAAGCATTTCTTAAAGCTCTTTCAACGCAAGGGCATGGACGATCTTGATCTGTCCTGCGTCAAACTGATCCTGAATGGTGCGGAGCCCATTTCATGGGACTTGTGCGAGGAGTTCCTTGACGCACTGGCACCGCACGGCCTTAGCCGAACGGCGATGTTTCCCGTGTATGGCCTGGCCGAAGCGACCGTCGGCGTATCGATTCCAAAACCCGGTACTGTGTATTCCCGAATTATCGTCGATCGCCACAGCCTAAGGGTTGGCGACGAATACCGCGAAGTACCACCCGGGGACCCGGACGCGATCAGCTTTGTGCTTGTCGGCAACGCGATTCGTGACGTCAGCATTCGTGTTGTCGATGACAACGATCAGCCATTGCCGGCCCGACGCATCGGCAATATTCAACTGCACGGTGGCAGCGTCACCGAGCGCATTTATGGCGATGACGCGGCGACCAGAGAACTGTTCACCGATGACGGCTGGCTCCGCACCGGTGACTGTGGCGTCTTTGTCGACGATCAGCTGGCCATTACCGGTCGGAAGAAGGACATCATTATCGTCAACGGGCAGAACTATTACCCGCACGATATAGAGGAAATTGTTGCACGCCTGGACGGGCTCGATTTGAACAAGGTTGTGGTTGCCGGTGCGACACCGAAAGGCGGGCAGACGGAAGAGCTGATCGCGTTCATACTGCATCGACAATCGGCCGCGGAGTTCCTGCCCTTGATTGCACAGGTTCGCGATTTGATCGGGGAGCAGACCGGCCTGGCGGTTGACCAGATTATTCCTGTCGCGCGAATTCCCAAAACAACCAGCGGGAAAGTGCAACGTGCCAGGCTGCTGCAGTCCTATTTCGATGGTGAATTTGACGGCGTGATTGCCGAGCTGCGGCCGGCCGCGGCCGTTGACGCGGACGAGGACAGCGATCCACTGGTCGCCGAGCTCGTTTCAATATGTCGCGAGTTCTCGAAAGACCGCAAGGTCGGCCCCGACGATAACCTGTTCGAAGTTGGTGTAAGTTCGCTGACGCTGACGGAAATCGTGCTGGCGATCGACGAAAAACATCCCGGTAAACTGGATATCAGTGACCTGTTCGATTACCCGACACTCCGGGAGATCGCCGCTTTCATGAAAGGAAAGTCATGACATACGCACGCATTGCCGGTATCGGCAGCTTCCTGCCTGAAAAGGTCGTATCGAACAAAGACCTCGAAAAGATCATGGATACGTCCGATGAGTGGATTCGCGAGCGCACGGGCATCAAGCGCCGCCATGTCGTTGTCGACGGCGAAACAACGTCGTCAATCGGCCTGATTGCTGCACAGCGAGCGATGGCCGAAGCCGGGGTTGGCCCGGATGATATTGATTTGATCATAGTCGGTACCGCAACCCCGGACAAAATCTTCCCGTCGACTGCCTGCATTATCCAGCGGCGACTCGGTGTCAGGGGTTCGCCGGCATTCGATGTGCATGCCGCGTGCAGTGGCTTCGTCTACGGTCTCGATCTGGCAAATCGATACATCAAGACGGGCGGGGCACAGACGGCGCTGGTAATAGGCTCTGAAACGCTGTCTCGCATCACCAACTGGGAGGACCGGGGTACCGCCGTATTGTTCGGTGACGGCGCCGGCGCCGTGGTCCTCAAGGCCAGCGACGAGCCCGGGATCCTCGCGACGCATATTCACGCAGACGGCGAATACGAGGAACTCCTGCAGGTACCAAACGGCGTATCGGTGGGATACGACGAGACCCGGGCCGGTCGTTCGTTTATCGAGATGAACGGCAACGCGGTTTTCAAACGCGCGGTTGCCACGTTTGACAATATTGCGCGCGAAACTATTGCGGACCTCGATGGGCATATCGACAACGTGGACTGGTTTGTTCCACACCAGGCGAACATGCGCATTATCAGGGCCGCGGCAAAAAAGCTGGGCCTGCCGATGGAGCGGGTGATTGCGACGGTAGACGAACATGCCAATACCTCCGGTGCCTCGATTCCGCTGGCGCTCGATCAGGCGGTCCGGGACGGACGAATCAAGCGTGGCGATATGCTCATGTTTGCCGCCTTCGGCGCCGGGTTTACCTGGGGCTCTGCCATGCTCAAATACTGAGTAACTGGCCGGTTTTTTACCTCATGTAAATTCTCATGGAAAGCCACTAAGCATCTATTTTGCTTTGTAAATAAGCCCCGTCATTTCACTCACAGCAAGGGCCACTTCGATCGAATTGCCGTTTTTTGACATAAGCCGCGAGATCCGCGTATTTGCTGGAGATTTTGTGTGATGCAGTTCACATTTCGACTGCGATGCGGTCTCTATACTTCGACGCATAGGCTGTCGCCAAACAGAGACAGGTCAGATTGGAAGCGCGGATGAAGCAAAACAGGGAAGACGTACCGCTGTCAGAGTCGAGTGTCTCGCTGAAGCTCGCGGATATTCAGAAGCGGTGCTCGCAATTGCTGAATGAGCCGGATGCGCTGGGCGGCCTGTCACTGGAAGACCCGGTGTCCGTCGAGGACCAGGGCAACCCTTACAATCGAGGCTGAGGTCCGTTTGATGCCCTGACAGCGCTCTGGTGCAGGCGTCGCAGCACAATGAGCCGCCAGACCCAGAGCGTGACAATCATGATTGCCGCGATAGGCAGTGCCGATACCGGGCTCTGCAGCACCAGGAAGTCGTAGAGTCCGTGCAGGCTTGCTGCAATCAGGAACCCCACCAACAGCGAACGTCCGAACGGACGACGGGCGAGCCAGTCCGACGTAATCCAGTGCGCCCAGATCGAGGCAAACAGGATATGAACGACGGGACTTGCAAAGCCGCGGGCTGCCGCTTCATGGGGCGACAGGTGGTCGAGGTAGAGGAAATTCTCGGCTGCTGCGTAGCCTAGACCGATAAACGACGCATAGATGATGCCGTCGACCGGTTCATTGAATGCTTTCAGGTGGATAATGACGGCGACGAACGGCAAAAGCTTCGCCAGTTCTTCCAGCGGGCCGATTACCAGCATGGCGTAAAAGAACAGGCCGCGGCGACTGCTTTCGGCGAGGGCAATCGCATCGTAACGCAGCCCGAATGGCTCGAGGCCAAGGTACAGCAGCTTGGCTATTCCAACCGCAGACACGCCCAGGCAAAACGCCAGCACCAGCGTCCATGCAGGCTCCGGCAGGTGACGGTCCTGGTAGTAGTGGTACGCGGCCCAGAACAGGACAGGCAGCACGGCGGGCAGAATGAGTAAGTGCTGTTGCATGCCGGCATTATCCGGCTAAGCTCTGCGATCGTCCCCTGCGCCGATCACAGAACAGGGTTATCGACTCCCGGAGATCCTCAGCTGAATAACGGCCTGCTCTACGCGATTACGGTCCTGATCTGGGGGTCGACCTGGTTTGCCATCGAATTTCAGCTCGGCGCCGTGGCGCCGGAGGTATCGGTCGCCTACCGTTACCTGGGCGCCGCAGCCCTGTTATTTATCTGGTGTAAATACAAAGGCTTATCGCTTACATTTCATTTGAAATCTCATCGCTGGTTTGCCCTGATGGGATTGTTCATGTTTTGCCTCAATTACATCCTTGCCTACCGGGCGCAAATCCATATTACCTCAGCATTGTCGGCGATCGCGTTCTCGGCAATGTTGTGGATGAACATCCTGAATGCGCGCTGGTTCTTTGGTGTGCGGGTTGGTCCACGCATTTACCTTGGCGCCGCGCTGGGCGTTGCCGGTATCGTGGTGCTGTTCGGGCCCCGGGTCGGCGAATTATCGCTCACAGACGACGTGTTGTTCGGCTCGGTTCTCGCGGTCACCGGGGCACTGATGGCCTCGTTTGGCAACATGGCCTCGCAGGCAGCGCAACGAACCCGGCTACCGGTAATGCAATCGAACGCGTGGAGCATGCTGTACGGCGGCCTGTTGACCACAGCGATAGCGCTTGCCCAGGGCCACAGCTTCAATTTTGATTTGTCGGCCGGCTATGTCATTTCACTGGTCTACCTGACAATCTTCGGCTCGGTTATTGCCTTCGGCGCTTACCTGACGCTGCTGGGCCGAATTGGCGCTCATCGAGCGGGATACGCCACCGTCGCATTCCCCGTTGTTGCGTTGACGCTCTCGATGATCTTCGAGGACCTCGCACTGGACGGATTCATTGTCACAGGCTTTGTGCTGGTACTGGCCGGAAACCTGCTGGTACTGCGGGATCGCTGAACACGTGCATCGTTTGTCGGTCTCAGCGTGCAAAAAGCCTCAGCAACCGGCTGGACGGCATCCCGATGACGTTGCCGACGGTGTCCGAACGAACTTTTTCAGTGTGTCGGGCCGTTTAGCAGCGCGTTCTTGGTAAGATCGACAATCAGGTTCACTTCTTTCGATGTGATGTCAAAAATCGGCGTGTATCGCAACGAGTGCGCTCCGCCATGAATGACGCCCAGCCCATGCCGGCGCAGGTAGTCCTCTGTGCTGTCCGACCCGTAAGTCTTGTAGCGAGGTGCAAGTTCACAACTGGCCAGCAGGCCGGTTCCTTGTGCATTCGTGATGCCACCGTCGGTTTGAGATGGCAGGCTCAGTAATCCATCGACCAGTTGCTTGCCGCGCACGCGAATGTTTTCACGCCGTTCATCACTCAATGAATCGAGCACGGCGATGGCGACATCCAGCGCACGCGGATTGGTCGTCATTGTATTGCCATACAATCCTTGCTTGTACATGGCGGCCGTCGATTCGGTGAGCGCCAAAACGGACAGAGGATACTGGCCCGCATTCAAGGCCTTCGAGTAGGACTCCATGTCCGGTGGGTCGAGATCCCGGAAGCCGGGGTAGTCGACGATCGACAACACTCCGTGAGCGCGCAGTCCTGCCTGAATGGAATCGATGACAAACAACGATCCATACTCACGTGTCAGCTCCCGCGCACGGGCATAAAACGCCGGCTCAATGGGCATTCCCGGATTGCCTTCTCCCATGACCGGCTCCATGAAGAATGCTTCAATGAATATACCGTCATCAAATGCTTCGGCGAACACCTTTTCCAGTGCCTCGATATTGTTGGGTTCGACCTTCAGCAGGTAGTCGCGGTCCCGGTACGACGCCAGGTGCTTTGCGTATTGTCGGGCAGAGGAATCCGAGTAACGGGCCGGGCGATCGGTGCGGCCGTGGAAACTGCCTTGCAAGGTCAGGCCCATGATTGCAAAGCCTTCATACCGGGCACCGGGGTCAGTCAGCCGTTTTGTGTTGATGTCAGCAAAACGGGACGCCAGCGACATGGCTTCCGACCCGCTGTTCAGGCACAGGAAGCTGGCATACGGTTCGTCGCCTGTTCGCGTGTGGCCGATTTCTCGGCGAAGGCCAGCGACGAAATCGACCTGGCTGACACTCGCCGTCATGATATTCGCCATAACATGCGGCTTGTTCATCGCGTCGAGAATTGCTTCGGGAGCATGTCCCAGGCCAAGCATTCCGTAGCCCCCGCAGTCGTAAATGACCGCGCCCTTCAGGCTGACAACCCACGGCCCTGAAGCGCTTACAGCGACGTACGGGTTGACGGCATCTTCGGCATAGAAATTGGTTAAACCGCCGTGTGCCGAACTGATCTGCTCGCTCTCATCCAAAGCAACGAAGTCCGCGTGCGACTCGCGCAGCTCCAGGAACCGCGTGTAACCGTGTTCGATCGCAACAGCAAGCTGATGATATCCGTTGTCCAGGAAGTCCTGGATAACGGCATCGGTTAGCCCCGGCGTTTGCCGGGCACCGGCGAAATCCCTCATTTCATGAAGGTAGTCGAGATGTGATTTAGTGCGGGTTGTGTCGAGGGCTTGCGGCATTGAAATTGTCCGGCGAATGTCAAGGCGCGGACTATATCAAAAGTACGCAAACAAGGCATTTAACCGTTACACTTTATGGCCTTGGCTACTACACCTGACACGCTTCGAATCGACCGCTGGTTGTACTATTGCCGCTTTTTCAAGACGCGCGTGATGGCTACCGCCGCGGTCAACGGCGGGCACGTAGAGCTAAACGGTGTGCGGGCGTCACCCGGCCATCGTGTCAAGTGCGGTGACACGATCGAAATGCTGCGCGAGCGTCTGCCGTACTCCCTGAAAGTGCTGGAAATTCCAACCCGGCGCGGCCCCGCTGCTGAGGCACGGAACTGCTATCTCGAAGATGAGAAAACCGTGCAGGTTCGCGAACGGCAGGCCGCGACGCTGCGCCAGGATCGGAGGCTAATGCCAAGAACCGATGGCCGCCCTGATAAACACACCCGGCGAAAGCTCCGGGAGCGGGGCAGAAGCTAGGTTCAGGCGTTTAACGTCAGCGTTTAATCCTTGAGCAGAAAACTCACTTTCATCGTTACACGATATTCCGTAATGTCATTGCCCTTGACGACCACCTTTTGCTCTTTGACCCAGGCACCCTCAATATTGTCGATGGTTTTCGCGAACCGCTTGATGCCTTTTTGAATAGCGTCTTCAAAGCTTTTACTCGACGAAGCACTGATTTCCGATGTTTTTGCAATACTCATACATGATCCTTTGGTTGATGTGGATTGTGTTCACTGTGATTTAACACCGGCAGGTCTTACATAACAAGTCGCAATCCGGCGTGGCTCCGCCGTCGTATACCAGGTGTCAGGCGGGTTGTTCTTAATGGCAAGTCGTCAACGATTCACTCTCATTCATCCGCTCGTCAGGCAGCTGGCAAAATACGAACTGCGTTTCGCGCGGTTTTGTACTCAGTGCTGCGTATCGGTGTCGTCGTCGAATTCGTCGAGGTAACAGGGCGAGGATGACAGAGATGTTCGGCTCGAATACCGGTGTTCGAATCGGATGACGCCCGATTCAGTCACGATCGCGTCCAGTGGAATATCGTGTGCTTGCGGGTAAATACTTGGCAACCGCGAAAAGTCGTAGCCAATACCGATCGTCAGTGGTCGCATCCGAAAAGCCGCCAACGTTCGGTCGTAGTATCCGCCACCATAGCCCAGGCGGTGCCCCTTCGGGTCAAAACCAAGCAGAGGAATTAACACCACGGTCGGCATGACCGGCACACGCGAGCGCGGGACCGGGATGTTTCCGGCACCTCGTGTCATCTTGCAATCAGGATGCCAGCTCCAGAATTCCAGGGGCGCATTTTTTGTGACGACCACGGGTAACGCAATATCGGCTCCACCTTGCAAAAGTTCGCCTATCAGGCCGCGCAAGTCAATTTCCCCCTTGATCGGCCAGTAGAAGGCGATCGCAGCATCCCGCAATTCGGGAAACTCCCGCTTCAGGTGCGTTTCAACCGCGTGTCGAATTGCCCGCCGTTGATCGGGCGCAAGGTGCAAACGCTCGTCAACAATTTTCTTTCGCGTCGTCTTGCGCCAGGTTTGAATTGATGGCCAGTCGTCCATTTATAAGGTCATTCCAGTTTCGAGTAGGTACTTCTGTCAGCTTGAAGTGTGTATGTCCGGATGATACATCGATTACCTCGCTGGAATGCTCCGGCGCGATCATCAGATGGTGATTGATTTCGCTGCTGCCTTTGTTGCAGCAAGCGCTTTTCTCCTTTTTTCACTGGAGTCGTTCGCAAAAAAGTGGTGCTATAGGCAGATCGACGGGAACAGTGGGTTGAAGAAATGAGCGAGACAACCAGTCGAAAATCAGGGCTTTCGGCGGAGATGCTAGTTGGAGTCTCTGCGGTATTTATCGGTGTTCTGGCGCTGGGGGTATCGCTGTATGAGACTAGCCTGATGCGGTGGGAGCAGCGCGCCGCCGTGTTGCCGCTATTGGAGCTCGGGCGGTCCTATTTCAGTTCAAGCGACGAAGCGGCGGGCGAGGAGAAGTGGCGGCTATCGCTGCATGCGCAGAATGTGGGGATCGGACCGGCCAGGATTCAGGATTTCACCGTCAAGGTCGACGGCACTCCGCACAGGACCTGGGGCGAAGCCTTTGAGGCACTGCTAGGACGCGACATCGATATTTCTTACGGTCAGTCGACAATCAACGGACGAACGATTCCACCGGATCGCCAGGTGACGATGTTTGAATTACGGGATACAGAACTGACAGCCGAGATTATCGATGGATTCGACCGTATCGAGTTCTCGGCCTGTTTTTGTTCGATTTTTGAAGAATGCTGGATTACCAGCCATGCAACTTTTGGTACAGCCGAGAGCATCCCATCTTGTACTCAGTCCGAGGATTCGTTTCTCGAGTAGGGCTGGATACAAGTCTGTTTTTTTTGAAATACATTGTCAGTAGGAACCTCAGGGGGGCGGACATGAGCCAATTGCTAACTCAAATTCGAACATCAGCGGTGCTGTTGGTGACGCTTTTCGGATTGCAGCTGCTGGTGGTATCGCCTGCGCTGGCTGGGGCGTCCGAGTGGATTGATATTCGGGTTGTCGATGGACGGCTGTTGCTTGAAACAGAGATTGGTGGAGTTGCCGGTTACTCAATGATCGATACCGGCGCAGAAGTCAACGCAATCAACGCAACATTCCTGTCACACGCGGACCTTACGTTTGATAAAGGGCGGTTCATCGAAGTTTCCGGTGTTTTTAGTACTCAGCGCCGGTATACGTATAAGGAAGTACCAGTCAAGATTTTCGGCACCCAGATCAATTTTCATGATCTGGTGGAGTTGGATTTCGACACGCCAGATATTCAAATGCTTCTGGGTGCCAGTTTTCTCAAGGGCTATATTTTTCAATTCGACTACCCCAATCAGCGCCTGCGGCTGATCACGCGCGATAGCATCAATCTCAAGAAGATCAAAAACGTCAAGTCGAAGCGAGACCCCAATGGTGGATCGCCGCTGGTTAGGGTCAGCCTAACCGACAAAGCGGATGCCTGGTTGACCATGGACACGGGTGCGACTGGTGGAATTTTAATCGATCGGGATCTTGCCAGCAGGCTCGAGTGGATCGATACCTATGCGACCGAACAATCGGAGGTTAGTGGCGTCAACTCCAGGGGCATGATGGAGCATTTTAGAGTTCCAAGTATCGTCTTTGGTCCGGTGAGGATTGCCGACGTGGCAGTTTCAGTACCGGCACCCGGCGAGGACCTGCAATACTTCAAGAAGTACGTGCCGCTTGGAACGAGAATACCTGTTGGTGGAAACTCGAAAGGCTTGCTGGGTTACGACGTTTTACAACATTTCGTCGTCACCATTGACTACAAAACTGGCTACGTTCACATCCATGCGGGTGAGAAATTGTCGGACGAATCATGATCGCGTGTTTCGGAAAACCGCCGGTAACTTTCCAATGTCGTTCGCAGATTTAACCAGCGCAATTTACGCGGTTGTTTCGGCGCCGCCAGAGGCGCGCAACTGGGAATCCATACGTGCGCTCTATCATCCACGTGCAACAATGGTTCGTACAGGAATTGATAGTACCGGCGAGCGATTCGCGCTGGTAATGAGCTTCGACGAATACATCGCGAATGCATCCGAACTACTCAAAGGCGTTTCTTTTCACGAAGTGGAGCTGCACCAGGAGGTGCGGGAATTTGGCAACGTTGCCCAGCTCACCAGCGTTTACGAGTTTGACTTCAAGAATGCCGACAAAGAGTTCAGCGGTCGTGGTATCAACTTCTTCAACCTCATCAACGGTGGTGATGGCTGGAAGATTATCAGCATCGTCTGGGACAACGAACGCGACGGGCTGTCTCTGCCTGACTGGTCCTAAGGTGGCAGATCCCGATCGACGATGCCATCGATAGCCGTGTAAGCCGACAGGATTGCCCCTTCCTGCCAACCCTGCAGTATGCTGAGGTGTTCACCAGCGAAGAAAATATTATCGTCGGCAGTCAGTAATACCGATGGACTGGAAATTCCCCAGGCACCGCGCTGAAACGGCACTTTTTTCCAGGCGATGCTGATGCCGTGCTGTGCCTGGCCGGAAAGCTGTGGGTGCACACGGGAGGCCTGTTGCAGTGCTGTGTCGAGGCGCGTTTGCGGCGCCATATTGGTAAACGCATCGCCGGCAGCGCCGCCGAAGATATACGCGCCAACAACAATTCCATTCGGTCTGTGGAAGCTATGGTTCGGGTACCAGATTTGACTGATGTCCTGATCGGTCCAGGTAATGCCGCCGTAGATATTATGCTCCTGCTCCCAGAAACGCGGCGACTGAAATGCAATGCGGACCGCCGACGAGTACTGGAATCCGGCGATCTCCGACTGGTGTGAGGTCGAAAAGTCGTTCGCAATACTCGCGAGCACTGGTGCGGGTATTGTCACGATGCAATAGTCGGTATCGATCGTCGTCGGTGACCCGGATTGATCGCTGTAAATAATCCGTGTTCCGGTGCTTGTCTTGCGGATTTCGGTAACGGTGGCCTGGTAAATAACGTTATTGGCAACCTGTGCTTCAAGTGCCGCGACAATCCTGTCCATACCCCCCACCGGTTGCAGCATGACGGGCTGCTGCTCGAAACCTTGTGAAAACGACAAACGCAACTCCCAGAAGAAATCACTGATGAGCTGTTGCAGTTGTCTTGGTGTCAGCAGATCACCCCGTTGCCGACTGCCGACGCTTTGCTGTCCGGGAAAGCCGGCACGCGAAGTGCCCGCGTACCGGTTGCTGGCGTTCAGATCACCATACTGCTGCAGCATTGCCAGCAGGTTAACCTTGTCAGCGGCTGTCAGCTCGGCATCGAGGACGTCCTGATTGACCGCCGTCGACAGCAGTTCGGCGATACCACCGCGCGTGTCCGCGATAATGCGCCTTGCGACTTGTGGTTGACCGGCAAACGCTCCCGGGGAGTGCAGCCAGGCACCGCGATTGTCGTTGGTGAAAGTCTCCAGTTGAACGCCAAATTCACGGCAATAGCCAAGCAGGAATTCGTGGTGGTGTGCAATGCGTGATGGTCCGGCATTGAAATAAAGATCGTCGTCGACATCAAACTGGCAGGTCTGTGACGAATCGGTCTCGTCAGCGACGTCGCCTGAGCGAAGGGTCCTTACCCGTCCACCTGCGGTCGCACGCGCTTCGAGAATCGTGCAGGCGTATCCCAGGCGATCCATCTCCAGTGCAGCCGACAGTCCGGCGATTCCGGCGCCCAGAATTACGACTTTCCGTCCATTGCCGATGCCGGCTGGCCAGTCACCCGGTCTGGGTGACAGCGGGCCCGAGGAAGTCGGTGGAGGAACAATGACGCCCGGACTTGATGTTGCCGATGCCGATCCGCAGGCGGCAACAGTGGTGCCGAGACCCATCGCGGTCATCGCGCGAAGCATGGCCGAGCCGCCAACCGCTTTGCCGATAGAGGTCAGGAATTCCCGTCGGCCGATCCCTGATCTGGTGTTGGACATTGGCTGGCTTCCGTCGGATATCTCTCAACAATTGACCGGAACTGGCGATGGTGGTTCAAGTCACCGCCTCGCTACAGCTTCATTTGTTCTTCTACCGCACGGTCGGCGGCGTCAATGGCCCCGTTCAAATAGGCGAGGGCACTTGAATCGGAATTGGCGATCGAGATTCGGCCGACGGGTTGACGTGCCTTGATGTGGGGACCGTTATCCGGGTTGTATTCGGGCGGATCGTAGAGATTGTTGTATTCGTAAGCGTAGCCGTGCGGCCAGCGGTTGACAGTGATTCCGGCGAGGTCGCGTTCGACATCGAAACCACCACCGCCGAGTGCGCCGTCGAGCTGGCTGACGATCGCTGTTTCGTAGTCGTCGAAACTCATCTCGTAGAGCCGGCGCCGACCGGCGATATGTTGCTCGCGTTCCGTCAGCCCCGGTGAAGTCGGCAGGAACGTGCCGTGGAGAATTGTCGGCATGTCGGGTGTCTTTGCGAAGCTGTAATCACCCATACTGACCGGAAAGTCGAGCCCGAAGTGATACATCAACGGTGTTTGCGGGACGTAGACGGCTTTGTAACCCAGGTTGGCAAATGCCCGCCAGTTGCGAACGGCAATGCTCAGGTAGACAAGCGGCACCTTGACCCCGAAGTTTATTGCCTCCACCTGTTCTTCGGGCAATTCAGGACAAATGTGCGGAATGATCCTGTTGTAGCAGGCCATCACGACGTGCCGTGCCCGAACCCGTTCCGGCTGGCCGTCCCGCAGGTAAATGACGTCGACGTACTTGCCATCGGCAGTATGACGGACGTCGACTGCGGGTGCGTTCAGTCGAATACGCGTTTTGGTCAATTGGGTGTCCAGGCGACTGTAGTCTGCAATGGCTGTAACCAGGTCTTCCTGTGTTGTGCCGGGAATGGCATCCGGGATCAGTTTGCGAACGATCGAACGCGCGACGCTGGCATTGCCATCCGGAAAATGAAAGATGTAGGGCTCCTCGTCGTCCCAGTTCAGCTCACGCAAGTGAAGCCCACTCGTCCCGGGACCACCCAGTTCAAAGACTTCATCGACAGACAATGCGTCAAAACCGAATCCCCACAGGCCGTTGTAAATATCGCGAATGACGGTGATCAGTTCTTCCGGTGCGTCCGTGTGCTTGCGCAGATAATCGGTATAGCTGATTGACAGGCTGTATCGCCTTTTTTCATCGGGTGAGAGCTCAGGCAGATAGTCCCGGCTGCCTGTCAGGAGTTCCCGAAGAACGCGTTTGGACTCGCTGGAAATCGGGTAGGCGTCCAAAACGTCGCCGAGTAACGAGGAATCGGCTTCCGCAAAGAAGCTCCGGAATACATTCGGCAAGGTGATGTCGCGACCATAGTGCTCAGCGCTAAAGTGGATGCCTTCGCGAAGATTGTGGCGCTTGAAAAAGTCGCGATCGAAATAGTCATAGAACCGTTCAGTGTCGATACCGACGTCTTTTAGCAAGCCGCGGGACACTTCCGACCAGGAAGCCGGGCTGTCGATCGACTGGCTGCCACCGTAGCCAATCAGGTGGTGCCCGTCGACATCGAATTCATTGCGCTTGGCGTGTCCGCCAAAATCATC
>DDIP01000356.1 GCA_002338605.1 Proteobacteria bacterium UBA1847
CCGAGAGCGAGTACGCCGGCCACGGCAACCACAAACCCGACGGAGAGTCACAATGACATCACGACGCGAATTTTTGGGTATTTCGAGCGCCGGTGTATTGGCCGCCGCGGTGAGTTCGGTCAGCACCGAAGTCAACGCACAGGAGGCGCCAAGGAAGCCGGCCGCCAGCGCCGGAGAAAATTACGTGCCCGTGCGAACGCTCAATGGTTGGACCCTGCCGTACACGATGAAACGCGGCGTCAAAGAGTTTCACCTGGTCGCCGAGGAAGTCGATCATGAATTTGCACCCGGAAGTGTCGCCAAATGCTGGGGCTATAACGGTTCAACACCGGGCCCCACAATCGAGGCGGTTGAGGGCGACCGGGTTCGCATTCTGGTCACTAACGGCCTCAAGGAGCACACCACGATTCACTGGCACGGCATTCTGCTTCCCAGCGGAATGGATGGCGTCGGTGGTCTGAGCCAGCCGCAAATCGGTCCCGGTGAAACCTTCGCTTATGAATTCACGCTTCGGCAACACGGCACGCACATGTACCACCCGCACGCTGACGAGATGACGCAAATGGCTGTCGGCATGATGGGTATGTTCATCATTCACCCGAAGCAGCGCGAAGCAATACCGGTCGATCGAGACTATTGCTTTATTACTCATAACTGGGCGCTGCACCCGGGTACTTATCGTCCGGATCCATCGGTGATGGTGGATTTCGACTTATGGACGTTCAACAGCAAAGTGTTTCCGGCGATTGATCCTGTGGTCGCACGAACAGGGGAGCGCGTGCGTGTCCGCATGGGCAATCTGTCCATGTGGAACCATCCGATCCACATGCACGGCGTGCAGTTCCTGGTTACCGGATCGGACGGTGGTCGATGGCGACAATCGCAATGGCGGCCCGAGACCACCGAGATCATTGGTGTTGGCCAGACGCGAGACATCGAATTTGTCGCTGAGCCCGGCGACTGGGCGTTTCATTGCCACATGTCGCATCACACGATGAACGCCATGGGCCATGAAATTCCGAATACCCTGGGGGTGGATCAAAGCGGCATTGAAGACGAGATTCAAAAAATCCTGCCGGGATTCATCGCGATGGGCGAGTACGGCATGGCCGAACACCAGGAGCATGTCGACATGGGTCATCACAATGGCCCGGAGAACACGCTTGCCATGATGACCGGCAATGGGCCTTACGGGAACATCGAGATGGGCGGCATGTTTACGACGGTAAAAGTCCGCGACAACGTAAGGCGCGGCGACTACAGCGACCCGGGTTGGTACGACGCACCGGAAGGCACCGTTGCGGCGCGGGTCAGCAGCGATCCGGACTTTGGCAGCCCACCTCGGCGAAAGAACGCATAATTTTTGATAGAAAATTGCTGGGGAGACGATTGATGAACGGAACAATAGTCAACAAATTGAAAACGATAGCCGGCGCATGCGCGATTCTCATTGCAGCCTCGGCTGCACAGGCGCAAGACGCCGACGCTGAGGAGATGACCGCAATCATTCAGGCCATCGAATACGGCTGGGAGCACGCGGATGGTGCGCCGTTTCGCGAACATTTCCTGGACTTCGACGGCGCGCGCTACGTGGAGAGTGGTGGCCAAAACGTCGGGCTAAGCGACCTGATTGATCATCACGTAGAACCCGAGGGCGACGCGCTGGACGGACTGGAGCTGAACTTTTCGAATATTGAAACGCATGTCGAAGGATCGTTCGCGTGGGCGATTGCGGACGTTGAGGTTATTGCGGTGGTTAAGTCCGACGGCCGGAAAATTCACAATCGGGGCTATGAGACATTCCTGTTTCGACGCATCGGGAGTGAGTGGAAGGTTGTGCACACGCACAGCTCCTCACGACCGGTTAAGGTCGAAGAGCCGGAGCACAAGCACTGAGCCAAAGACCGCTGTGAAAAAAGCTTGACCTTCCCATAATGGTAAGGTCTATGCTTTTGCCTTGAACGTAACAACAGGGCGACATCGTCGCCGGAGGTTTGAGGTGATGAACATTGGTCAGGCGGCAGACGCCACGGGCGTCTCCGCCAAACGAATTCGATACTACGAACAGGTGGGTCTGCTGGAACCGGCAAAGCGCAGCGATGCAGGCTACCGGGTCTACACCGCGCCCGACTTGCATACCTTGCGCTTTATTCAACGGGCACGCCGTTTGGGCTTCTCGCTTCCGCAGGTTTCCGAACTGCTGGCGCTCTGGCACGACCGGGGCCGCAGCAGCCGGCAGGTAAAAGCCGTAGCGATGAAACACGTTGATGAACTGCGCAGCAAGATCGACGAGCTGCAATCTATGGTCGACACGCTGACACACCTCGCAATACGTTGCGACGGCGACGAGCGCCCAGACTGCCCAATACTGCACGACCTCGAAAGGAGCGAATCATGAGCGCCGTTTATACCTGCCCGATGCACCCCGAAGTGAAGTCCGATCAGCCCGGCAGCTGCCCGAAATGCGGCATGGCGCTGGAGCGCGCGGATGTCGCCGTGAAACGGACGCAATACACCTGCCCGATGCACCCGGAGATCGTCCGCGACGAACCCGGCAGTTGCCCCATCTGCGGCATGGCGCTGGAACCGGTCATGGTGAATGAGGAGGAGGATACGTCCGAACTCGATGACATGACGCGGCGTTTCTGGGTCAGCACCGTATTGACGTTACCGTTGTTTATCTACGCGATGGGCGAAATGATCCCTGGGCAGCCGCTGGAGCACCTGTTGCCGGTCGCATTGCGCCAGTGGGGGCAACTGGCATTGGCCGCGCCGGTCGTATTGTGGGGCGGCTGGCCGTTTTTCGTGCGCGGCTGGCAGTCTGTCCGGACGGTGAATCTTAATATGTTCACGCTGATTGCGTTGGGCGTCGGCGTGGCGTTCGTCTACTCGCTCGTCGCGACAGCAATTCCCGGAATCTTCCCAGATGCGTTCCGGAATCACGCCGGCAAAGTTGCGCTCTACTATGAAGCGGCGGCAGTCATCACGACGCTCGTCCTGCTCGGCCAGGTGCTCGAGCTGAAGGCGCGAAGCCGAACGTCGGGTGCCATTCGTGCGTTGCTGGAACTGGCTCCGCCAACCGCCCGGCGAATTGCAGATGACGGTAGTGAAAAGGAAGTATCACTCGATGACCTCGCAACTGGCGATCGCCTGCGGGTAAAACCCGGCGAGAAGGTTCCAGTCGATGGCAAGGTGATCGAGGGACACAGCTCCGTCGACGAGTCGATGATCAGCGGCGAGCCGATTCCGGTTGAAAAAACGGCCGGCGATGACGTCGTTGGCGGCACCGTCAACGGCACCGGAAGCTTGATCATGGAAGTGACACAGGTCGGTGACGACACTTTGTTGTCGCAGATCGTGCGCATGGTCGCCGAGGCACAGCGCAGTCGTGCGCCAATCCAGAAGCTGGTTGATCTCGTCGCGGCGTGGTTCGTGCCGGCGGTTGTCGTGACAGCTATCGTCACCTTTGTAGTTTGGTCCATTTGGGGACCAGTGCCCGCAATGGCCTATGCCATCGTCAATGCTGTTGCCGTGCTGATCATCGCCTGTCCCTGTGCGCTCGGGCTCGCGACGCCGATGTCTATCATGGTCGGCACCGGCAAGGGCGCCCAGCACGGCATACTAATAAAGAACGCCGAAGCGCTGGAAACCTTCGAGAAGGTCGATACCGTCGTCGTCGACAAGACGGGAACGCTGACCGAAGGCCGCCCCGAGCTGGTTATGATCGACGCCGCAGGTGAGTACGACGAAGAGTCACTGCTGGCCCTGGTCGCGTCAGTCGAGAAAGCCAGCGAGCATCCGCTGGCACAAGCCATCGTCGCTGCTGCAGAGAAGCGTTCACTGAGCATAACTTCTGCGACTGGTTTCGAATCGGTCACTGGCGAGGGAGCAAGCGCACGCGTCGGCGATCGGATTGTCGCCATTGGCAACGGCAAATTCATGCAGCGCCTGGACGCCGAAGACAAGTCGCTGGCTGAAGCGGCCGAAAAGTATCGAGCCGAAGGCCAAACCGTCATGTTTGTTGCGGTCGACAACAAGGCTGCCGGCATTATCGGTGTCGCTGATCCGATCAAGGAATCGACGCCGCGGGCTATCAAGATGCTGCACGACGCCGGGCTCAAGGTCGTCATGCTGACCGGCGACAGCAAAGGAACGGCGAACGCGGTCGCTCGCCAGATCGGTATCGACGAGGTGCATGCCGACGTCTCCCCGGAAGACAAGAACCGCGTTGTCCGGGAGTTACAGGCGAACGGCGCTATTGTCGCGATGGCGGGAGACGGTATCAACGATGCGCCGGCCCTTGCACAGGCGAACGTTGGCATTGCGATGGGAACCGGAACCGATGTGGCGATGGAAAGTGCCGGCGTAACGCTGGTCCGTGGCGACCTGCTGGGCGTTGCCAAGGCACGCGAGCTGAGTCAGCAAACGATGCGCAACATCCGCCAGAACCTGTTCTTCGCGTTCGCCTACAACACGGCTGGCATCCCAATCGCGGCCGGCGTGCTGTACCCGGTATTCGGGTTGCTGTTGAGCCCGATGATTGCGGCCGCAGCAATGAGCCTGAGTTCGGTGTCGGTAATCGGTAATGCGCTTAGGCTGCGCCGCCTGAAACTCTGAAGGATGTAGCTGACACAAGGTCTTTGACATGAGCGATAACTACAAATCGGGCAGCCTGTCACTGACGGCGACAGTTGCGATGGGTACCGGCGTCATGATTGGCGCCGGTATCTTTGCACTGACCGGTCAGGTCGCGGAATACGCCGGTCCACTGTTTCCTGCGGCGTTCCTGCTGGCGGCCGTCATTAGCGGATTCAGCGCGTACACCTACATAAAGGTAACCGGCAAGTACCCGTCGGCCGGCGGCATCGCGATGATTCTGCAGAAGGCCTACGGCAAGACCATGATGACCGGCGCCAGCGCGCTGCTGATGGCATTTTCGATGATCATCAACGAAAGCCTGGTCGCCCGAACCTTCGGTACTTACACGCTGCAATTATTCGACGCAGAAAACCTCGGCTGGTTGGTCCCGGTGCTTGCGGTCGGGCTGATCGTTTTCGCGTTCCTCATTAACATCGCTGGCAATCGGCTGATCGGTGCCGTTTCCAAGATCACCGCCGTCGTCAAAATCCTGGGAATACTTGGCTTCGCGACAGCAGCCCTGTGGGCCGCTGGCTGGTCCTTCGAACCAGCAGCTGGTGGGGTGGTTGACGATACGTCGGGGACCGGGTTTCTCGCCGGCGTCGCGTTGGCGATTCTCGCTTACAAGGGATTTACGACCATAACGAACAGCGGCGACGAGGTTGTCGACCCGCACAAGAACGTCGGCCGGGCGATCATGATTTCGCTCGGAATCTGCGTCGTTGTATACATGCTGGTCGCCTTCAGCGTCGGATCAGCCTTGACCGTCGACGAGATTGTCCGGGCCAAGGACTATTCATTGGCGGAAGCCGCACGACCGGCGATGGGCGACTACGGTGTGTGGTTCACGGTCGCGATTGCGATCGTAGCCACCAGCTCAGGTTTGCTGGCAAGCGTATTCGCCGTGTCGCGCATGCTAGCGATGCTGACGGACATGAACATCATTCCGCATCGTCACTTCGGGATGCCGGGTGGCATCCAGAAACACACGCTGGTGTATACGGTCGTGCTGGCTGCTTTTCTTGCGGCTTTCTTCGACCTGAGCCGCATCGCGTCGCTTGGCGCGATCTATTATCTCGTCATGGATATCGCCATACACTGGGGTGTTTGGCGTCACCTCAACGCTGACGTCGATGCGCACGCCTGGGTCCTGGCGACGGCAATCGTGCTCGACGCGCTGGCGCTGGTCGCATTCATAGTCATCAAGGGCGGCGCGGATCCACTGATCGTCGTAATCGCCGTTTCGTCGATCGTCGCGATTTTCGGCTTCGAGCGCTACTACTTGGCTCAGAAGCGCGGCGACTGATAATGCAATCCGATGTCTGACAAGGGCTACTGGGAACGGCACGCGCGCAACTACGATGCGTCGCTGCGTTGGGTACTGGGCCGGCCGTTGCCGCGGATGTTGCAATTGGCCCGCGAAGCCGTTCGCGGCAAAAAGAAGATCCTGGAAGTAGCGGCGGGCACGGGTATCGTCACTGCTGCCATTGCCCGGACTAGCGATTCGATCATCGCCACAGACTATGCAGCGGCGATGGTGGAGGTTCTGGAGCAGCGTGTTCGGGGTGCCGGGCTCGAAAACGTGACCTGCGAGCAGGCAGATATCTATGCGCTTCCCTATGCAGAAGGCGAGTTTGACGCAGTCGTCGCCGCCAACGTGTTACACCTGGTCCCGGATCTCCCTGAGGCACTTAGTGCAATTCGAAAGGTGGCGGCACCTGACGCTATCCTGGTCGCCCCGACGTTCTGTCATGATCAGACCCGGTTTTCCTGGCTGGTTTCGCGGCTTCTTGCACTAAGCGGTTTTCCGGGACATCGCCGTTTCAGTGCGCACTCGCTCCGCGATGCTTTCGAGGAGAACGGTTTGCGGATAGCAAAGTTCGAGTTGCTGCCGGGCCTCATTCCGGTGGGCTTTGTCGTCGCCTGTTTCGAGTCACCAGCACATATGTGAATACAGGTATCAAAAAGGTCCGAAATCCAGCCACGTTTTGTGACCAGTTTCGACGGTGACCGGACCGATTGTGGTTGAGCGGCCTAAATCGGTGTAGTCGAGGATCGAAAGTTATCGTATGAAAAACAATGTATTACGATCTCGGTCGCCTGAGACCGATTAAGATCTGAATACAGGTTTGCACTCCGAAGGCAGAGGTCAGAACAATGACAAGTTACGTCCTGGTTTTCATGAGTTACGGTTTAGAGAACCAACTTCGATTAAGGCGATTTCCTTCTAAGAGGGAACCTGCATACCGCAAGGCTACAAGGTCAAATCTCGATAAAATTCTAAAAGAACTGAGCTGGAGACCGCGTTATTCCTTGATTGCAGAATTGATTTGTAATCAGTAGGTCCCGAGTTCGACTCTTGGTGCCGGCACCATAAGATCAACGACTTAGCGCCTCCATCGTGGGGCGCTTTTTCGTACGTAGACACCTCAATTCATCGGCTAAGGGCCGGTGCATTTATTACAGAGTCCAAAGACAATACTTGACCTAAGGCCCAGTATACGCACGCTTGCCTTGAGGCGTCCGTTGGAATGTGGTCCATTGAGTCGAATCCGAGAGAATGTCGGTATTGCTTCAAACAATAGAAAACGCAAGACTGTGACGAACCAAAATAGTTGCCAATGCATGAGCGATTGAGGAATGAACATGATTGACCCGGAAGTAGGCTTCACATCTGACGTAATTCGAGACCCGAAACGATTCGTCGGGCGCACCGAACTGGTTAGGTCTTGCATCAAAGCTTTAAATTCTCCGTTGGGCCTTATTGCGGTCTACGGCAAACGAGGGGTCGGCAAGTCGTCGCTACTACGGCAAATTCAGCAAATGGCCCTCGGTGATCACACTCTGGTGCAACACGCGGGCCTGATGCATGAAATGCCCGATAAACCGAGGAGCTACCTTACCGTTTACTATTCTTGCGACACAATGATTACCACTGGGGAGCAATTGCTATCGCGGCTGTGCAACGATCAAGATGATGAGGATGGGTTACTCAGACTAGTTCCAAATGACGGCAAAGAGATAGTCGAATTCAATCGAACGAAGGAAGTAGGTGTCGGAGCGGATCTAAAAGTTGTCAACTGGGGGACGAAAGGCATCGAATCTTCGAAATATGCGCGTGTTGTGCCTGGGGACACGGCACAGACGTTTAGAAACTTCGTCAATTCGATTGTTACGCATCAGGTAAAGAAAAGACTTCACCGAGATGCGATCTTAATTCTTCTCGACGAATTCGATGTAATTAAACACAAGACTGATCTAGGTTCAGTAATCAAGTCGATGAGTAGTCCAGATGTAAAATTTGGAATTTGTGGTATCGGTCACGATCTCGTCGATCTTGTAGAAGACCACGCGTCCGTAGAAAGGCTGCTAGAGCAGGGGGCGATTCATGTAAAACCAATGCCACATGCCGAAGCTTTAGGCATCTTAGAGCGCGCAGAACGGCTTTTCTCCGACCGGATGAGATTCGAAGATGACGTAAAGAGCCAGATCATAGAAATCTCAGAGGGGTATCCGTATTTTGTACAGCTCATTGGGAAGGAATGTGTTACGAAGGCCAATGAACAAAACGCCGATATCATAAGCAAGGACATTTACGCCTCAGTACTAGATGACATCAAGACAGGACAAAGTTTCCCTACATTAGAAGGCGCCTACCAAAGAGCAATAGGCAATTCGGAAGGCCGGCAATTACTATTGCATCTGCTCGCCGATCAACCGGAAGAAAATGCCGTATTTGACGAAGACGTAGGCCGAGTATTCTTGCGTCAAGTCCGCAAGGAAGCGGAAGACTTAGATATTCAATATCTTGATCAGCTTCTACCAAGGCTTCTCGATGCAAAGTACGGCCCAGCGCTGACCAGGCTGCCCGAAAAGCCGGGGATTTACGAGTTTCCTAATCCGGTATTTCGACTTTACGTTAGGTTGCGCCATTTCTAGCGCATCAGGCGAAGTGGATCTCGCAAGTCCGACAGATTGCGAATGTGGTGTCAGATTTATTTTTCGCAAATTTGCTGCGACAGACCTCGATGTAGAGCTGGTGACAGCCGTCCTTGGGTGTCAATTGCGCCCCGCTCGCACTTCGCCAGTTCCGCCACCACAAATCACACTACCAGCCTGCAAACGACACGCGAGTCAATTTCCTCGTTGAGAGGATGGCACGATGTTTCATCATCAATATCGTAGAAATTGTATACCCACCCGCTACGCATCGGGCCCCACCATATACTTACCCCATTCCTTATCGTCGAGCGGGCCGTAGCGAGAATCCCATGCCTCCTGTGAGGCATGAAACGTCCGCAACTCCTTGTCGCGGAGCCGATTCACTTTGGGGTCGTTGTCGTCCGACTTGCGACCGTATTCATCCTGGCCCCACGCGCTGCCGTCCTTGAAGCTCGCAATGAACTGCGTGGTGAAATGCACCTTACGCGGGTCCGGCATGAGGAAATCCCGGCCGCCGAGCTTGTTCCACATTCTCGTAGGCAAGTGCTTCTCAGGATAAAGCCAGTCAGCATCGCCCGCCGCAATGTAGCGATTGGCTCGCTGCTTGATTACATAGTTGACCGCGCGGACATAACTCTCATCAATTTGCCGCTCAGTTTGAATCTTCCTCAGGTCGAACACGCTGTTATTAAAATAGCGCGGATTGACTCGTGGCTTCGTCGGATTGATCTGTGGGTTTCGGACATACCCAAGGTTTGTGATAACGAGGCATCGATTCAAATCCACTGGGAATAGCGTGTGCGTGCCCACGGTCTCCACCAGCGAGTCCAACGGGAACTTACAGGCGGGCGACCCCGGAAAGTGCCCCTTATTGTAAGTAGTTACGGGGTGGTCGCTGATGATGAACTTTGTCGGTGAGTTGTCGCAGTAGAGTACTTCCCAGACGCTCTCCGTCCAGAGCGTTGCATGCATTTGGAATAAGCTGCCCATCATTTTCAACGTATCCTGATGACTGCTTGCGCCGGTTAGTTTCTTCAAAAATTCTAGACCTTTCGGCGTCCGCAACTTCTGTGCATCCATGTACCGGATCAGGCTGTTGAATGCCTCGTTAGAACCTGCTCGCCATGAATAGTCGTGGAAGAAATCGACGGCATTACAACCACTGCTATCAATTTCTCCGAAGAACTGCTTTTCGACAATGTCAAAAGCGTATTCTCCGAACCGGAGCGTGTACAGGTGATCCATCTTGAAGCAGCTTACTGGACCGAGACGCCGCAGTTCATTCCGGAAGAAGTGACCTCCGTCAACGCGAGCAACTTTCTCCGGATTCAGGTCCAGATAGTAGTACTTGTCCTCCGCGCGCCCCGGAGCAAGAAATCGCTCCTGATACCACTGCGGGACGTAATGGTTTCGCGTAGTGAATGACACGCCAGCCGCCCAAGCTGGAAAACCGAGTATTGTATCGAACTTTGCCGAGATTCGCCGGATGGTTGAGTAAAGTTCTAGCCCCCAGTCTGGCGCAGTCTCAAAGCTTCAAATCATGAAATCTAGCCTGCCCCAACACCTTCATCCTCGCTACGGACCGCACATTCTTCGTCAGCAACTCCGGCACCTCATCCGTCTCACCAAAACAAAACCGCTTCGGCAGCTTCGTATACAGCGACCTGGGTGGTAGTCGATTTCTAATCTTCTTAAGCTTCGCCCCCGACGCATGCGTGTGATAGAAAACCTTGCGAACCCCAAGCTCCTCACGCAAGAGCCATAGCGTTGCAGCAAGCATCGCCTCGTCCCAGATCGCTTCATACCGCCTTAGTACCGTATCGACGTACCGAATAATCCAGTCGTTCTCGAGCTTCGAGCCAAAGTAGTAGTTCGGCCCGCGCTGTCGCACAGCAACCCAACGCGCCCACAAGGCTTCCCGAATCCAGTCGTTCTGAATCTCCTCGATTAACGCCTCACCTGAGGACAAGTCGATGTCCAGCCTCGACCACGCCAACGTATGCAATTCGCCCTTGGCAACCGGGTGACCACCTAGCTCGAAAGGGCGTAGGCCGAAGGGATCAACGAGCTTTCTGTAGGGTACGTCGTGTTTCGATGAGAAATTCAACTGCAGGACCAAGTTGTAGCCTTTCCGGGAGGTTTGCAGAAAATCGTTGGCACGCTTCGATCCCCAAACGCCTAGCGTCAGGTAAAAGCACTCGTAACTCACCGGCCAGTAGGCATCGAAGTCATTCGCCGACACCAGCCGCTCCCGGCACTGATTCAGCACCGCCTGCACCACCGCCTTGTCCAACAGTTTCGAAAACGGTGTTTTCTTAATCTCCTGCTTCGATACCTTGCCACTAATCGCAAGTCGCAAAAGCAACAACGCATAGCGATCCCTGAAGTAATAGAACTTGCTCTTATACTCCGGTAAGCACTGCAGAATCTCTTTCAGTTCGTCGCGTTGCATGTCCAATTCTCAAAAAAAAAGACAATGCGGACTGTGTAGACACCAATTGGTAGCCGCCCTCGGAGTCATCCTCCAAGACGGTCATGGAATAAGTTGGGAGGGTGCGTTGCACACCCTCCCGGTGCCATCAGGACTTGATGTTAACCAGTCCCGTCAGCAGTCCCTCAAGACCACCGACTACAGACAGGCTACCGACGTTCTCGGTAACCTTCTCCAGGGTCTCAAGTTCTTTGAGACGCAGCGCCACGCCGTTGCTTTCCATCACTTTCGCGGTGTTCAGCAGCGAACGGGTCGCATTGGTCTCTTCGCGGCGGCGAATCACGTTCGCCTGTGCCGCTTTTTCGGCTTCGACCACCTTGCCCAGCAGTTCTTTCATATCGCCGGGCAGGATGATGTCTTTCACGCCTACGCTGATGACGCTGATGCCGATGTCAGCGAAACGCTTGCCGAGGTGTTCTGCAATATCACGATCGATAGCAGTCTTGTCCTCCAGCAGCGCGTCCAGCTTGCGGGTACCCACCGCGGCGCGCAGACCGAACTGAATCTCTTTGTAGAGCTGATCCAGCGGGTCCTTGACCGCACGCACGGCTTTCGCCACGTCCAGGTACTGGTAGGTCGCGGTCACGTTAATACGCAGTGCAACCTTGTCTTTGGTCAGGATTTCCTGACCCTGGACTTCCAGTGCCTTGATACGCAGATCCACAAGCTCCACGCCAACGGCGTGGGCAACATTCCAGTAAGCGTGCAGGCCGGCTGCCAGGGTGTCGGTGAGTTCACCGTCCACGGTCAGCAGACCTGCGTGACCGTCCGGAACGATACGGGCGTAGACCGCCTTGTCGACGACCGCGAGAACTTTCGCATCACGGCCATTAACGAGACGCTTGGTCAGGCGTGCATCCAGCGCGATGCCCTCGCTGAGGTCAAAGCGCTCGATACGAACCTTAACCACACCTTTCCAGTAGAGCTTTCGCTCTGCCGGGCCGAGCGCGGCTGCGGCACGCTCGTTGAGGTACACCAGCGCGACTTCGTCGGCGTGGGTCTCAACGACGTGAAACAGGCGATCGACCTCGGTGCGTTCTGCCTCGACCAGGTAATCGATCAGTCGATGCTCAAACGCAGCATTCGAGAGATCGAAGCGCTCTACCGCGTAACGACGCTTGATGGCGTAGAAGCGATGGATGCCCGGTGCAAGGAACTTGATGAAGTCTCCGTCTTTAAACAGGAGACCGCGTTCGTGCTTTCGCACGATAAACTTCTGAATGAACCACATGATGCGTTCTCCTTCATAGTTACAAACCGCCAATGGCAGGCCAGGGTTAGACGGATCACCTCCTTTTTGGCCGATGTCGTCGTGAATCCCGGTCGGGATAACCGGGGATAAAAAATGGAGCATCCACTGCCACAAGATCGAAGCGCACCAGCGGCACCGGTGAATCGGGCTGATCGTGCGCGCATCTTCGGTCGTCATCCGGCGCACAAACCGCATGCACAGGAGTTGGATAGAAAAAGCGTGGACGAACGGCTGGATTGACCTGGCGGGTCACTGATGGGCGACTAAATTGCTGCGCCGGCCATTCGGGCAACCTTGCGGAAGGTCGAACGCCTTTGCGGGCAGTGAATGCGAGGAGGGCGATTGCTCGCCCGAATGCGGATTCGAACCGCAGGCCGGAGCCTTTACCGTCAGTTGCCGTTTAAGGGCAAGTGGAAATGCCAGAATCGAACTGGCGACAATCAGATTACAGGTCTGATGCTCTACCCAACTGAGCTAATTCCCTGGGGTCGTTGAGTGCTACCGGTACGCTCGGTACACACCGTGCAATGAAAGCTTGAGTGCGCCGGACGGGGCAATAACCCGAACCGCTGAACGCCGTGTGCTATCCCAACTCTGGTTTTCCGCCCTCGCTGTTGCAAAGGCGGTGAAAAATTTATGAATGCGCGTTACTTCAGTCCGCGCAGTACTGGCAACCCCTGTACTTTCCGTCCATATGATAGAAGAACCAGTCGCAATGGCCGTATGAACTCATGATTGAGAGTTTCTTGTTGCCCTTTCTGGTCTGTCGCATGAACGAATTGGTTTGCAAAAAGTTTGGGCAAAATCGATCGCCCGAATTCGGTTTTCGATCTATTAGCATGTGTTCCCAGGGTGCCCAATCGACGTAATCCAGTTCCGCTCTGAATCCCCCGGATTCGCGATCGGTTAGATCCGTACAGTTGTATTCGATCACGCTATGCGACGTCCATTTCCCACTGCAGACAACGACGAAGCCGACCGGGCCCTTGTCCCGGAGCGGGTCGAACGTTGCACCCTGCTCAATCAGAACGGCAGCGAAGTCACGAATCCCATCGGCATCGAAGTCGCCGAAAAGAATATCGTCGGCGAAATTTTGTGGTGAATGCCTGTTGCCGCGGAGATTCTCACTACCCTTTGGCCCATACACCGGCCCCGTCACCACAAAGCCGGGATAGCGGTCCTTCAAAATCTTCAAATAACTATCGGCGACTTTTGGCCACTCGCCGAGCTCAGTGGTACAGAGTTCCTTTGCCTCGTCGCCCGGTAGCAGGCATGCGAATTTTTGCCAATTGAATGCCGGCTGCGCATATTCCAGCGCGCTGGCCAATTCCGCTGGCCATCGGGGTTGGTGAGTCAGGTAGTTGCCAAACATTGCGTATTGATAAAGCGGCTCGACGCCAGGCAATCGCACACCATTTTGGCTGGCTTCCCACAGCGTATGGTGGCTTGTTGGCCCCAGCCAGTCCGCCAAAACAGCGAGCGGGTTGTTTTCAATTCGCGTTGGTGAATCGGTGATTCGAACGACAGGTCGGTGCTCATGAAAATCACGGTACAAAGAGTAACGTGCCAGTACTGCAGAAGTGTCCGATACGCGGAATAGCTGTTTATCGGTCGTAACCCAGACGTCTTTTGACCAGGGATCGATATCGAAACTGACGATAAGGTCGTTGCCGATACTCAGGCGATCAACCGGATCCCCATTCTTTGGAACAACCACGACGCCTTCTGAACCGTAGTCACCATGGCCGCCCGCGGTATACGTACCAATCCAAATGGAATCACCGACCAACACCACGCTCGAAATACTGGACCCGCACTTTAATTCAAACTCAATCTTGGTCGATGGGAGTTGCAGTATTACTCGACCGCTCGCGTCGGGATGGCCGGCCTCATACGGATAGTCTTCGTTGTCACAATCATCACTGGGTGACAGGTTGAGATCCAATGCCGCGTCATGTTCATCTGTCGCCAGCGATTCAAATTGCTGTTTGCTGATTTCCTGGAACGAATAAGTCTCCCGATCGGCCATAAAGTAGGTGATGAGGTATGGAGCGAGGTATCCCGACGAGTCTCGACTGACTTTCAGTGCAATGCTGTTCTCGGTGAACACCACGTCGATCACCGCGGGGATGTCATCAATTTCGCTGTATTCGGCGGCATTGCCGCAGAGCGCCGTCAGAATCAGGGCAATGCATAGAGCAGATGATTTCGGTATTCGGTTCATTGGCCGATTATCACGCGGAAATGTGGCAAATTAATGCGTCGAAGTGCTCAAAATCTGCTGGATAGCAGTCGCAGCCGCTTGATTATCTACGCCGGCAGGTTCGAGCGAACAAGTTCCGCGGTTCGTAAAAGTTGGTCAGCAGAAACCTGAACACGTTCGCGACGTTGCGCGTCCCCGCTGGGGTCATGTCGTGTGCCTCGCTGACGCCCAGCACCGTCAAACGTTGCGATCTGCGGTGGGCCTATGCCCCAATCACTTCCCTCTTGGCGTGGGACGATATGAAAATGGAAGTGCGGTGTCTCCTGGCCGCTGTACACGCCGTTGTTTTGAAACGTGAGTATGCCAAGCGGCTGGAAGGTCTGTGCAAGGGCATTGGCAACCCGTTTGGCGGAGCGCGCAACCGCGCCGCATTCTTCATCCGAAAGATCGAGCAACAAGGCAACGTGACGGCGTGTGATCACGCAGCATTGACCGGTTTCGAATTGCCATGGGTTGACGACGGTGAGTGTAAGGTCACTTTCATCAATGACTGCCCATTTTTCCGCTCGCCCCGCCATGCCTTCACAAAAATCGCAGGGGTCTTTTACAGGAAGTTCGATCAATTGGGGCCCCGCTCATGCTCGCATGCGAGATTTAAAATTCTAGTCGCGCATATGTGCCTAGAGACCACATGCTCAACTCTCAACGTAAACGTGGCATTAGATTGCTACTCGACTTTCGGCGTTCGATAAATATCGACGCTCACCTCAGTTTCTTGCTCAAGCAGTTGGTCAACGTATTCTGCAAATCCCGAATGCAGGTAACTTCTTCTTTGCCGCCAATAACGGGTTGTTCCCGGCAATGATTTTACGCCGAGGATGGCAGCGGTTATAGCCTCGCGAAGTTCGTGGTCGATGGTTCCTTCCTCAGCTTGTAAGTAGCTATTTTGAAACGCGAGGAACGCTCCGTGGAACATCATCAAAAACTGGAACTCTTCTGCATTCGGGAGCGGCTCTTCGCTCGTCAGTCCCTGATAAAAAAGTGTACTGGTCTGCTGATCTGTACCAATCTCCAGATACCAGCTTTGCAGCGCAACATTGACGTCATTGGCCGATGCCGCTCTAACGGCACTCGCACTATCATTGACCTGGACACCTACGTAGAGCAGTGAAATAACAACCGCGAAAGCACCGATTATCTCTGCAATGCTGGCGTATTCAGCTAGTTTCAATTTCATTTATGGCTCTTTTTGGTCCAGTCTGATGTCTGCTTCGGGTCCGTCGCCGAAATCATAACAGACGGTCCATGGAGTTTTGCTTCCGGACAGCTTATCGGAGAAGGCAGGCGGCCGCAATGCGGCCACCCGCCGAGTGTCGTTCACCCGCCGGCTACTTGACGGAAAGGCAGGACGTCGGCTGCACGCCGACACCCCATCTTTCTGCACACGCGCGCTTGCCTGCGAAGCTCACACACGAGCACTATCCGTTACCTCTCGCGATTCACAATGCGGGTTATTCGCATCGCTTTGTCGCTATTCCCGACGTATCGAGAACTCGGGAGGCCGGACTTGCCTGGATAACGCCAGGCCGCTATTAAAGACCACGGCCGAAACCAAAAGGCATAAACCAATAGTCTTGAATTCAAAATTGCCGGGGCAGGCGCACACGCGCACAGCCTAAGTCTAAGTGCCGCAACCTTTCCCCATGAAAGGCACTGCCCCAACGTCTACACAATCCACATTGTTAAAGAGCGTCCTGCCGGGCATAAAAAAACCCCGGTAGGTGTAAACCGACCGGGGTCTCTTGTTGGAGCTTCCCTGGAAGGTTCGTTGTTCGAGCCTTCCGGGAAATATTCCTGGGAAGGCTAAGTCATCGGTTCACCAACGACAAACGCGAGTTGCGCCGGTATGAGATTCATACCGGACAGGCGCGCGCCGCCGCATCCGTCGACGTTGGCATAGGAACGCCGGCGCCGATTCGTGGCGGTTGATAGTCCGATTTGTTGAATGAGGTAATTCATAGTGCGCGGGAGTATACGGACAGAGACTTTTCTGTCAAGCAGTAAAGTGAACAAATGTTCCGAAAAAGTGAACAGCGCCTGAAGTGCTAGGGTTTCTTGACGCGTTTTGGTTTCGTTTCGCGAACGGACTTGAGCCAGTTATGTAGTGTCGAGTCCTGGCGTGCGGTCAGGTCGAGCGCACCGGCCATCAGTTCTATCGTATCGATAACACGACTTCGAATAGCAGTGCCAACTTCAGACTCCGGTACCGAAGGTCCCTTGCCGAAGAGTATCCAAGCAGGCGACACGTTCGTGATTTCGCCAATGGCTTCGATGATCTTGAGGTTCGGATTCTTGGGCTCGGTGGTTTCGAGACGGTGCAAACCGGTCTTGGAAAGATTGATGTCGTACTTTCGCAGTTCAGCCCGCAGCGCGGCCGGGTCCATTTGGGCCTGGCGACGTGCCGCACGAATGCGATCGGCGATGTTGTCGGGTGTGGCTGGCATCGGGAAACCATAGCGTATTTTGTTTTTGCTAACACCTATACCTTGTAGTTCAAGGTATGTATACTAAACCGTGATCACCCTCTCCAGGCGGGATACTGGAGGACACGACGATGCGAAAACCTGTAGCTCTCGGAGCGCCAAACGAAGCGGACGACGAAATCAACCTGACACCGATGCTGGATGTCGTTTTCATAATGCTGATCTTTTTCATTGTCACGGCCGCTTTTATCAAAGAGGTTGGAATTGACGTTAACAGGCCCGATGCTCCGCCCGACGCAGTCCCGAGCGATGAAAATATCCTTATCACCATCGGTGAAGAGAGCGGCATCTGGATGGGACAGCGACTGATCGATCCGCGTGCCGTCAGAGCGAACATTGAAAGAATGCACGCGGAAAATCCCGACGCGTTGGTTGTGATAAAGCCAGACAGGCGATCACTGAACAAAACGCTGGTGCAAGTCATGGATGCATCTCGGGCGGCTGGTATCTACAACATTTCCATTGCTGCCGATTCCGATACTGGAGGTGCACGATGAAAAGTTTGCTCGTCCTGGTACTTCTACTTGCCTCCGTCAGCCAAGGCATGTAGCGGAACTTACTCGTCGTTTTTTTCGGCCAGCAAAGCGTCGAGTTGGTGGTAACGCGCTTCCCAGAATTGGCGATACTCCTCGAGCCAGTCGACAGCGATCTTCAGCGGTTCGGCCTCAAGATGGCAGGGGCGCCTCTGCGCGTCGCGCCGGCGAGATACCAGCCCGGCATCTTCCAGAACTTTCAAGTGCTTGCCGACCGCCGGGACCGACATCTCAAACGGTTTCGCCAAGTCTTTCAATAAGGCGTCACCTTCCATGAGCCGCATCAGAATCGCCCGGCGGGTCGGGTCGGCCAGTGCGGCGAAGGTTCGATCGAGTTGTTGCGTCTGCATTTATAATAAACTATATTGTTTATAAACCAACTAGTTTAGTATTATATTCCCCAATGTCAAGGCACAGGCAAGCACCGAACATGAACAAGACAAAAATCGATCGCGACATCGACAATCGAAAACTGACCATTACACGCCGCTTCAATGCACCCCGTCACCGGGTCTGGCAGGCCTATACCGATCCGGCAATGCCTGATCAGTGGTGGGCTCCCAGGCCGTGGAAAACAAAAACCCATTCCATGGATTTTAGCGTCGGGGGCTCATGGCACTATTCGATGAACGGTCCCGAAGGCGAACAGCATTTTGCGCGCATGGATTTTCTCAAGATCGAACCAGAGAGCCGGTACGTCGCATACGACGTGTTCGCCGACGAATCGGGCAATACGAATCCGGACATGCCCAAGCAAACGTTCACGACCTCGTTCATCGACGAACAGGAAACCACCACCGTTGTTGTCGTGGTCGATTACGAAAGCGTCGAGGACCTGCAGAAGGTCATCGAGATGGGCATGGAGCAGGGCGTAACGATGGCGCAGGATCAGCTTGAAGATCTGCTTGCGGACTGATGTGCCAAGTATCCGAACGATGCGCTATAGTCCGGTCTGCTTAAAACAATAAAAGAAGGCAACTGATATGCGTAGACGAGACTTCCTGGGGGCCGCCGGCCTCGCTCTTGGGGCAACCGCTTACAGTTCAGGCTCCAGCATTGCAGCCGCAGCGACGCCGGCTTCCAACGTCATTGAAGCGGGGGATTGGGTGGCGTTGAGAAACCTGTTTCCTCTGACACGCGACTACATCCAGCTTTCGACTTTCTTGCTGGCTTCCCATCCCAAGCCGGTATCTGACGAAATCGAACGCCACCGACGCGGTCTGGATGAAAACCCTTCTGACTACTGGCACGAACATTTCGAAACAATCGACGGAGAAGTTGCTGCGGCTGCAGCGCGTTACATGGGCGGGCAGGGAAGTCAGATCGCGCTAACTGACAGCACGACGATGGGGCTCGCGCTGGTCTACAGTGGTTTGAAATTGCGGCCAGGGGACGAAATCCTGCAGACCACGCATGACCATTACTCCACGGATCTTTCATTGGCACACAGAGCCGAAAGAACCGGCGCAAAAATTCGCAGGATTTCGCTCTACGACAATCCCGCGACGGTATCCGAAGACTTGATCGTCAGTAACCTGCGAAAGGGCATTTCGGCGAGCACGCGAGTGGTTGCAGTTACCTGGGTGCACTCGTCAACCGGCGTGAAGCTGCCGGTGCGGGCCATGGCCGATGCGATTGATGAAATCAACGGCAAACGAGATGAGGAAAATCAAATTCTGTTCTGTGTCGATGGGGTCCACGGCTTCGGCGTGGAAGATCAGGATGTCAGCAAAATGGGCTGCGACTTCTTTATCGCAGGCACACACAAGTGGATTTTCGGGCCACGAGGGACAGGCGTAATCTGGGGGAATGATCGTGCATGGCAACAGTCAGTCGCCGTCATTCCGAGCTTCAGTGCGTCTTACGGTGTTTGGCTGGGGTTCGGGACACAAGACCAGGTTCCTGTCGGTGAGCATATGTCACCCGGCGGGTTTCACTCATTCGAACATCGCTGGGCGCTTCCCGCCGCATTCGAGCTGCACTTGCAACTGGGCAAAGCCAAGGTTCAGGAACGCATACATCAGCTCAACACCCAAACAAAAGAAGGGCTGGCCAAGATGGCGCATGTCAAACTTTATACGCCGATGAGCAGTGAGCTTTCATCCGGCCTGGTGTGTTTCGATGTCGATGGAGTCAGCCCGGATGACGTTGTCAGGCGAATGCATGATAAAGGTATCATCATGAGCAGCACACCCTACCGTGAAAGCTACGCGCGCTTTGCACCGAGCCTGATCAATAACGAGAACGAGATCGACAGTGCGCTGGCGGCTATCGCGGACATGAAGTAGGCAAAAAACGTTTCGGTACGTGCGTCCGCTATGCATCAAGGATAGGGCGATACCTTAATCCGGCGTCTCAAAATATCCACCATCCCTTATCCAGCCGGTGCTCGCACTGCTTGAGGTTGCCACCCCAGCGCCGTGCGCGATTATCGACCCGCTTCGCCGTATTCATCAGCCAGCGCTTGTTGCTGTAGGTCTTTTTCTGCCAGCCTGCCTGGCCTTCGTGATAGGCGAGATACTGGTTGTATGGGTCCCATTTCGAGATGCCGGCGATTTTCTGTGACTGATCGGTATACCAGCCGACAAAGTCGATGGCGTCTTTGAATTTGTGCCTGTCGGCGCCATGACGGCCGGTATCGGCCTGGTAGGTTTTCCAGGTGCTATCGAGCGCCTGTGCGTAGCCGAATGCGTTTGACGGTCGCCACAACGGGATAAAACCAAGGAACCTCTTTCGGGGTGGTTTGGCCCTGGATTTGAAGGAGGACTCCTGTCGGATGATCGCCATCTGGATATGGATCGGCGTGCCCCAGCGCTCCTCGGACTTCTTCGCGGCCCGATACCAGCGGCTTTTTTCCTCGAATATCGAGCAGATGTTGTCGACATCATCCGGAACGCTTGCGCAGCCGGCCAGCAACAGGGCGGAGAGACAAACAAGAAGCGCTGCGGTCGGTGATATCGGCATTCGGTCAGTCTACGATGGCCTTATTGCGCTCGCAAAGACCTTGCGGAAATGGGGTGGTAGTCTTCGCTTAACCGCCATCAACAATAGGTTCTTCGATGAAACACTTTCTGTCGGCCATTCTTACTCTCCTGCTGTTGTCGTCCGGGATCGCGCTCAGCGATGAGCTCCGGCCCTTCGAGCGCATGGACGTCTTCGGGCTCGAATGGGTATCCGATCCACAGATATCCCCGAACGGGCGGCACGTTGTCTATGCTCGCAATGGCATGGATGTCATGACCGACGGGAAGTGGTCGAGGCTTTGGCTGGTCGATACGGACGGTGGCAACAACCTGCCATTGACCGGTCGCGATGTGAATGAATCGAATCCGGTGTGGTCCCCCGACGGGAAGCGAATTGCGTTTACGAGTTCGACCGATGCCGGTACTGAAATTTTTGTCGTCTGGGTCGATAGCGGTAAATCGACTCGTCTCACGCAGTTGAATCGCTCGCCCGGTGGCCTGAGCTGGTCGCACGATGGCAGTCAGATCGCATTCTCGATGATAGTGCCCGAGGACCCGGTCGTACTCGTCTCCGCACCCGCCAAGCCGGACGGTGCGACGTGGCCCGACGCGCCGCGTGTCACTGCGCGGCTCAAGTACGAAAGCGATGGTTCCGGTTACATCGAACCGGGGTACCGGCACTTCTTTGTCGTTCCGGCGCTGGGCGGGACGCCGCGGCAGGTGACGAGCGGCAACTTTCGTCACGACGGCACGCCGCAGTGGTCACCCGATGATCGCGCGCTGGTTTTTTTCGGCAACCGCAATGACGACTGGGAGTTGAGTTTCAATAATTCCGAAATTTATAGCGTTGCGATTGATAGCGGCGAGACGACGGCTCTTACTGACAGGAATGGTCCCGATGCGGATCCCGTGGTGTCACCCGACGGCAGTAAGATTGCCTACTGGAGTCACGAGGACAAGGTTCAGACATACCAGGTCGCGAAGCTCAACGTTATGAATATCGACGGCTCCGGAAAACGCGAACTGTTGCCCGACCTTGATCGTTCGGTGTCGGGGCTTGCCTGGAACAAAGGCAGTGACGGTATTTATTATCAATACGACGATCGTGGCGACACAAAAATCGGTTTCACAACGCTCGGTGGACGGTCGAGCGTCATTGCGACCAATGTCGGAGGCACGACGATTGGCCGGCCGTATGGCGGCGGTTCCTTCTCGGTATCGGAAAACGACACGATTGCCTATACGCATGTGACGCCGTACCGGCCGGCAGAGCTTGCCATCGTCGCCGGTCGGCGCGGAGAGGCGAAAGTTATCACGGCGTTCAACGCTCCATTGCTGGACCGTCGCAATCTCGGGGAGGTTGAGGAGCTTTGGTATAAGTCGTCCGTCGACGGGCGCGATATTCAGGCCTGGGTCGTCAAACCGCCCGGACACGACCCGTCCAATGCGTATCCGCTACTGGTCGAAAATCATGGCGGACCCATTTCGAATTACGGCCCGCGCTTCTCGCCGGAAATTCAGTTGTATGCGGCGGCCGGCTACGTCGTGTTCTATCCCAATCCCCGCGGTAGCACGAGCTACGGCGAGGAGTTCGGCAATCTGCTGTATCAAAACTATCCTGGCGATGATTACCAGGACGTCATGGACGGCGTGGATACGCTCATCAAGTCGGGCGTGACCGCCGAGGACCGGCTTTACGTGACCGGCGGCAGTGCGGGCGGCATCATGACAGCCTGGATCATCGGCAAGAACAATCGTTTCCGAGCAGCGGCCGTGGTCAAGCCGGTCATGAACTGGATATCAAAAACGCTGACGGCCGATAATTATTTTCAGTACGCAAACTATCGTTACCCGGGCCAGCCCTGGGAGAACATTGAGACTTACATGCGGTTTTCGCCGGTCTCACTCGTTGGCAACATCGAAACGCCAACCATGGTGATGGTGGGCATGGCGGATCTTCGTACGCCAATCTCGGAATCGAAGCAGCTCTACAGCGCGCTCAAGATTCGCGGAATCGACACGGTGCTGGTGCAAATACCGGACGCGCCGCACAACATCGCGGGGCGACCCAGCCAGCTTATTACGAAGATCGATCATATTCTTGCGTGGTTTGCGAAATACCCGGTTGATGAGACAGAGTGAAAAAGAGCCAGAACTATTTTCGCTGTACTAAATAGTTCTTGAGGCGGTCAGGGTTTATTATTCAATAGATAGACCTGATGATTTCTATTGTTTGTAGCCGGCAAAGAGCACGCCCGAGCCGGCGATCATGATTCCGGCCTGACCCGTGGCCGGTGGTAGCAAAGGAGGACGCTTTCGAGTCGGCGCGCTGGCAGGTTCCGCGTGCACGACCCCCCAGCTGGTCGGTCAAAACACGGTCTGAACGCTAAGGATCAGACGGCGGAAGCGACTGCTGCAGGAGTCCTCCGTCAGCCGTGGCGTACCGTCCATCGTCGTGCCAACGAAACGCCGGCGCTCCCGGCAACGGTAATCGTCCAGGGTGTTGTCCGATTCCAGGCGAAAGGTGATGTCGTCGAAAAAGACCCTGGAGACGAAAAGGTTCAGGTAAGGCTCATTGTCGTTGCGCGTGATCGTGGTGACGTCGATCTCGTAGTAGCCGCCGTCAAAGGGGTAGTGGTATTCCATGCCATAGCTCAGTCCCAGACCCGGAATATCGTGGCGGAACTCGAGATCGGCCTGGCCGCGGCTGCCGACGCGCTGCTTGGTGCCGAGGAAAGGGTCCGTGGCGCTGGAATCGAACAAGGCGACCTCCAGCGAGGCGATGGCATCGGGCATATTCCAGTAGCTAAGGCGGGTGCTGGCATTGATGGTTATGCCACGGCGCTCGGCCCGCCCGATGTTGCCTACCGCGGATAGCGGGTTCCTCGGGTCGATTGTGGCATTGATTCTGCCAATGAAATCCTCGATGTCGGCGTGAAACACGTTTACGCTGAACACAGCCGCGTCCTCGGGCAGGCGGTACTCGGCTTCCACCGAGTACTTCCATTCCTTTTCCGGCACGAGTTCCGGGTTCCCGGCATCGGCGTCGCGGTCGCGATCGTCCTCGTTGGCGGTGGCGGCGAAGTTGGCGAAACTGAGCTGGGATACATTTCGGCTAATGGCGGCGCGCAACTGGAAGTTGTCGGTGATATTGAATCGGTAGTCCACGGCGGGACGCAGGAAATCGAAGTCACGGATCTTCCGGACAGTGCCACGCTGGGATATCTCCGATGCCTCATACACCAGGCTACTTTCCAGGTTCATGCGCGCGTTCAGTGTCCAATTGTGAAAGGCAAAGCCCTCGTAGCGGATCTCCTGCACTTCGGTGCCGGGATTGTTCAGCGCGGGCAAAGGCGAAAGGCCGCCGAAACGGTCCGACGGGGGCTCGGATCCCTCAGCGCTGGCAATGAACAGGCTGGAATCGAGTCGTGTATCGGCGCGCTCCAGACCGAGGCGAAGGCTCTGGCTTTCCTTCAGAGAAAAGTTGTAGTTGCCCTGGACAATGCGCTCGGTCGTGGTTTCGTTGGATTCGATAAATAGAACCTTGCGAAGATCGGCAGTGGAATCGCCCGGCTCCGACGCAAAACGTTCCCGCACGCTGTCGCGCACATCTTCGTTGGCGATAAATAGAAACTGGAGGCGGGAGTCATCGTCGAGGCGATAAACATAATCGCCGCCCACTTCCCAGTTTTTCTCCGTGTTGTCGATGAATTCCTCTTCGACACGGATGACTGCCTCGCCGCCTACGAAATCGACGAAGTCACGGCGAATGGGGCGAGGATAGCTTTGGTTGCTAATCTGCGTGTTGAGCTGCATACGGTGCGGCCCGCTGTTGTAGTTCATGTTGTTGGAAAACAGGAACTTATCCTGATCGCGGATGTTGGTCTCGAACAGTGTGCCGATGATGTCTCCGTTGGGCGCGAGCCGGGTCTCCCAGGTTTCGCGGTTCTCGAAATTCGGCGTCGCCTCCAGACTGAACAGGGCCTGCAGCCTGCCGATCTGGCGGCTGAGGGAAAGGGAGGCACCGGCCTCGAAGGTGTCATCGTGGTTTAGACGCAATATCAACTCCGCCTGCGTGCTGGAACGGGACGCGGAATCGCTGAGCACGATGTTGATTACCTGGCCGGCGCCGCGCACGTCCAGATTTCCGGAAGTATCGCGAATGATCTCGATACGCTCTACGTCGCTGGCGCTGATGCGATCGAGCTGATCACGCGGTGAGTTTTCCTTGCCGGCGACACGCTGTCCGTCGATGAGCACGTTGCCGCCGGTACCAAGGCCCCGGCCACTACCGTCTGCGCCGTCAAGAGACAAGCCGGGTATGCGATCGAGCATGTCATTGGCCGTGATTGGATTGTATGGCGCGAAAAACTGCGCATCGTAGATAACCGTGGAATCGGCTTCTCGTTCCGTCGTGTCGATTCCTGGCTCATCAACCCCGGACACACCCGCATTCAGAGGCTCCAGCTGAGCTTGAGCAACAGCAGTCGATGTGATCAGAAGCAGGGCACTCAATGTCCGGTTCCGGCGAAAGCGAATCATGATGATCTGCAAGATGCTCATCGTTGTCCGTGTCTTGGTTTCCGGGAGATGGCGAGCGACGCGAGCTCGGCGTGTCCGACCACGCCATTGAAACTATACAGATTTCGTATGTCCGGTTATACCGTCGGTGATCTGCTACAGGTCGAAGTCGCGCGACGTTGTGGATCGTAGCGAAAAACCGGCAACGGGCCCCGTCTCTTCGGCCCAATTCATTATCTCCTTAAGTTAATTACCACAGCTACGAACCAAGAGATATTTCTTCTAAGAATTCGCACGTGTACCGCATACACAGGTGGCCGTATCGTGGCAAAATCCTAAAGAGACAGAGCCGAACGGTACATAATCCCCCGATTGCTGAATTTATTTGTATTCAGTGGGTCCTGAGTTTGACTCTTGGTGCCGGCACCATTTTCTCTTTTCTTTCAGGATTTTCCAAGGTCATTCGAAGGAATTCCTATTTCACTGCCCGTAAACGGCGGGCGTGGTTGTTGCGACGCGTTAGGCCAAAACCGGCCCTGCGATCCGAATCCGCCTTTACGCGTAGGTCGTGAAACATTCGTGACGCATACGATCTGTGCGTCGCCAACGGGCTAGAGCATGTATGTCATAGTTCATTGGCGACCGACGCCGACGCGACGTCGGTTAGTGACACTACTTCCTTAAGCCAGACATGAGCTATCGGCAGTTCACTTTCAAAAAAGAATCGGCAAGCGCGCCCAATTCCATTACCGAACTCTTGTGACTCAACACGCTGAGCCGCACACGCCAAGTCCAGCCAAATCCAGGAAATAACTATGTGGCCAACAGCACGGAGGAATACTGTCGCGTTGTCGAGCGCACCACTTTCGGTTGTTTTTAAGACGCCGACTACAGCCCTGAGCTCATTGATCGTATTGCGCAACACCGAGGCATTGTCGCTAAGCTCACAAGACGCATCAGCATGCGAGCACGTTTCATTTACTCGAGCACACCAGATTTCGAATGCATGACCGCTGTCACGCAAGATCTTGCGGCCGAGAAAATCGATTGCCTGAATACCCGTTGTGCCTTCATGAATTGCGTTCAGCCGATTGTCTCGATACAGCTGTTCGACATCAAAGTCACGTGTGTAACCGTAGCCACCGTGGATCTGGATCGCAAGATCGTTCGCCAACAATCCGTATTCTGACGACCAGGTTTTTGCAACCGGCGTTAGGAAGCCAAGAAGAACGTCGCTGTCCGGACTGTCGTTTGTGTCAACAAGATGAGCGCAGTAGAGACACAGGGCTAGGGAACCCTCCGCGTAGACCTTTTGCTGCAACAACATACGCTTGACATCCGGATGCTCAATAATTGCGATCTGTGCACCATCGCGAATACCCTGGGCTCTTCCCTGTAGACGCTCACTCGCGTAGCTTTTGGAAAGAGAAAACCCACGCATTGCAAGGGCGGCCGCACCCAGCCCAACGTAAATTCGGGCGTCGTTCATCATTTGAAACATCTGGCGCAACCCTTCTCTCGGCTGTCCGACTCGCCACCCAATGGCACCTTCTCGCTCCCCCAGGTTGAGCAGGCAATTCGCTGTTCCACGATATCCCATCTTGTGATTGATTCCTGCGATGGCAATATCGTTCATCATTCCATCAGGCAAAACTTTCGGTACGATGAATAGAGATAGTCCGTTTGTGCCTGACGGCAATTTGGAGTCGGCGTTAGGGATTTTTGCGAGTACGAGGTGAACAATATTCTCAGAAATATCCTGGTCACCACCGGAGATCCACATCTTATTTCCTGTGAGGCGATAGCGAGCGCCGTAAACATCTTCGCCATCCGCAACAGCACGTGATCGAATATCCGCAAGGCTGGACCCGGCTTGTGTTTCCGACAGGCACATTGTTCCGAACCAACGACCCTCTACTTGGGGCTCCGCAAACGCCTGAATCTGTCGCTCGGTACCAAACTTCGTAATCAGCCGGGCATTGGCCCTTGTCAGCATAGGATAAGCAGCAGTTGCGATATTTGCTGCGGCAAATTGAGCGAATGACGCAGCGCTGACGACCTCTGGCAATGACATTCCGCCCGATTCTTCAGGAAAGCTGGCAGCAAAAAAGCCTAACTCTGCATATTTCGATAGCGCTCGGGATATTTCCGGCAGTACTTTGACACGGCCGTCTTCAAGTGATGGCTCAATTTGATCCGATTTTTTATAGTGAGATAAGAATTCCTCGTTGGCAACCTGGGTTGTGAGCTCAATAATTGCTTCAACCGTATCGCGGCTGTGCGATGCAAATTGAGGGCGTTCGAACAAAGTATGAGTATCAAGCCAATCAAAGAGAAGAAACTCGATCGTACTATCCGGTATGAGGGAGTTGGCGTTACTCACTTGAAGCTCCTAATGAAGCGGGACGTCTGCAGAAATACATTGTTGCCGATACGCGAAGCGAATCTTTAATGATGATCGCATCGTTGAATCGATCGTTGGCTCCCACGCCTGCAATCTTGGGATGCGGGCTGCTGATGTAGTTGGAACGACATTCAATCAATGAGGATAGCTCCTGCTTTGTTGTTGCATTTTACCCAGTTAGGTATGCCATGGCGGCACTTTCATACCTAAATTGATCGATCCTGCGCACACCGGCTTCGAAATCAGGAATAGAGACAAATGATTTCTTTGGTGTACAGTCATTGATCCACAATGATCCTAAAATGGGGATCCATATAAAGTTTGCTTAATTTTGCTGATAGCTGGGAGCCAACATGAGCCGAAATCGATTGAGCAACTGTTTAGAGTTCATTGGGATTACCACCATTGTAATTGCATTGGTATTCGGCGCGGTTTTTACGCCACCTGTTCTTGCCGCGGCTGCTGATGAAGACGTTTACCGGCCGATCGAAGTCTATCGCAGCATAGACGGCAACTCGAGCGTGGAATCGTTAGGCAAAGGTGTATATGTGTTTCGTTGGCGTCCGGGTAGTTATGTGAGTCCGTTCTTGGTCGGTGGTGATGAAGTGGTGGCGGTGGACCCGATTAATCGCGAAGTTGCGCGGTTTTATCGTGACGCCATTGCCTCAGTGACGAGTGCACCAATCACGAAGATTATTTACAGCCACGAGCACCTCGATCACATTGTCGGTGCTGACGTGCTTGCACCAACTGCGTCGCGATACGCTCACCCGAATACCGCAAAATGGTTGGCAGCACACCATGCACGTATCTTGCCGCTGCCCACCCACACAATCAACAACGGTGATTTGATTACTGCGGGAGATCGCTCAATAGAAGTGCATTACTTTGGGCCCAATCATGGTTGCGGCAATGTTGCGCTGTCCTTTGAGACAGATGATGGCCGGTTGCTGTCATTCGCTGATACGATCGAAATCGGGATCGCGCCCTATCGTTCGCTGCCAGACACCAATTTTATTGGGTACATTCGTTCCTTAGAAGCTGCTGCGGCGTTGCAGCCGAAGTGGGTGTTGGGAGGTCACAGTGGTCCCGGCCCCGGAGTTTGGCTGACCAATTTCTTGAATTATCTTTTGGATATGAAAGACGCGCTTGCAAAAGCGGACGAAGAGACCGATAGGTTGCTTCCTGCGGTTGGCGAAAGTTATATCGCAGCCAATGAGCGATACATCGGGCGCATCGTTGATCGGGCGGTGTCGTTGATGCGCCCCAAATACGGTCATTGGCGCGGGTTTGAACAGTGGGCCCCCATGAACGCGCAAACGATTCGGATGGCGATTACGATAGGCAAGTAAGCCAACGACCCGAATTTGACACTTGATTTTCCTACTTGCCGCGAGAGGAGTTGCAGAAATTGAGCCGTCAACCGGACGAACAATGCCGCCTATAAGGGAGCCCGTGTCACTGGCCGGCATGATGGTCAGTCCGGGGTATCGGATCTGAATTACTGCCCCGCTGGAAGTGCAATAAATGGCCTGCTTCCTACTCAATGATCTCAATCCATGCGTGTCTTATAAGTGAATCTAACCTAATGAATAGACATATGAATTGGTCTAATTCATGTTTTTTTCGTACCTTGCTTACAGCGACTTTGTCCGAGTCGAATGGGCGGAGAATCTGGAACCGAGCGCGAGATAGTAATGATAATGATGAGTAGGGTGATATTCACGTTCGCGGTGCTGGCAGCCAGCGCTGCCAGTGCGACGGACTATCCGCAGACACTGTGCGATCGTCTTGCCGCGAATCCGGAGGATCAAGACATCATCGCGCCGCCGGTGGCGCGAGATCAGATTGATCTGCCGAAGGCGATCGCGGCCTGCGAAGCCGAACTTGAACTACATCCTGATAACGTCCGCGCACGCTACCAACTTTCGCGTGTGCTCTTCTATACCGGGCAGATCGAGCGCAGCAATGCCGAGATGAAGCGTGCTGCCGACGAGGGCTATCGGCAGGCGCAGTTTGTTTATGGGCTGGTGACCGATCGGCTCTACCCCGATCAGCCGGCCAAGACGTGCGTCGTCGAGGATTACTGGTTGCGCTCTGCGCGCGCCGGGCGACAGGCGGCACGAATTAGCTATGTGCGCCATGTTCTGAACGGTCGGTTCAATACCTGCAGCGTGCACGCGACACCTGCGGAGATGCAGGGATTTATCAAGGCTGCGTTTGCCGATTCAGATGGCTACTACGACCGCCTGTTGATCATGGGCCTTACTGCACGCCTAGCGGCCCGTGCTCTGGAGCATACGATACCCCCGATGCGTGCAAAGCGCGCGTCGAAGGAAACCAGTGTATTAGCCGTGACCGACTGCGATCGACTCGCCTCGCATCCGGAGGACCCGGACATTGTGGCGCCCGGTGTGCCGAGCTCGAAGGTGGACTTGCCGAAGGCGATTACCGCTTGTACTACTGCTGTTGCAGAAGATCCGGCGAGCGGGCGCGCTCGTTACCAGCTCGCGCGCGTGTTAGCCTACAGCGGCGATGCGACACGTGCTGCAGCTGAGATGAAGCGTGCGGCCGACGATGGTTATCGGCAGGCGCAGTTTGTCTATGGATTATTCATCGACCGGCAGCGCCCTGGTGCTCCAACCGACATTTGTCTCGCAGAAGACTACTGGTTGAAGGCGGCGCGCAATGGGCGCCAGGCAGCCCGCGTGATTTACGTGCAGCAGGTCTTCCGGGGACGGTTCGATGGCTGCCGCGTACAGGCTTCGACTACTGAGATTGAGCAATTGCTTGACGCAGCAGCCGGTGAGGCCGGGGATTTTTATGAGCGCATACTGATCGACGAACTACGCGATCGGCTGGCTGAACGCAGATCGCCTTAAATACTTCATGTGAATATAGGCTGCGCAATGCGCCGACTTGACTGCCACGGAAACAGTTGATCGCTTCGCGCTATTACTTAGCTTGAACTTTATGATTTCTCAGACGAGCGCCGCAGTAATCGCACCATCAACTGGCAGAACAATTCCGTTTACGAAAGAGCCGGCGTCGCTGGCCAGCATGATGGTGGGGCCGATCAGCTCTTCGATCTTGCCCAGCCGTTTCGCCGGCATTCTTTCTATGTAGGCCTTACCAGCTGGTGAATCAAAGTATTCTGCGTTGATCTCGGATCTGAACCACCCAGGGGCAATGGTATTCACGCGAATTCCAAACTTCATCAGATCAAGGGACAGCGCACGTGTGAGCTGAATTACGGCCCCTTTGGAAGCGCAATACACTGTCTGCCCATTTTGCGCATGCAGCCCCAATACTGATGAGATATTGATAATGCTGCCGGTCATACCCGCATCGATCATCCGCCTGGCACCTTCCTGAGCAACATTCCACACGCCGTTAAAATTCGTATCCATAACGTAGTCGCGGGATCTCTCGTCGATTTTCAAAAAGTTCTTTGGGTCAGCGACACCAGCATTGTTGATGATGACATCAACGACCCCGACCTGGTCCTGAGCTTCAGCGTAAGCGTCGACAACACTTTGACGGATGGACACGTCCATTTCGAGCGCAATAGCCTTGCCGCCGTCAATTTCGATGTCTGTCACCAGTTGCTGCAATCGACCAATACGGCGCGCTGCGGCAACCACCGTTGCGCCGGCCCTGCTCAGCCCCTTGGCAACGATGTTACCGATACCCGAAGAGGCGCCGGTCACCAGCGCAACTTTACCGCTCATTGAAAACTGATCGAGACTCATAACAGGTGTTCCTTAGTTTTGCTTCGAATAAGCTGATCGCTATGTCTTGTTTTGAGAGCACGGCGTATTCGGTCTTAGTACCACATAAGTCAGGCAATTTCCGGCTTGGTTTATCCGGGCTCGTTCGGCAGCCTCATGCTTAATCACACGGAGCCGACCGGGATCTTGAGAAAACGCTGCGCAGCTTTGCCGAAATTCCGACCACGCCTGCCGGGTAAAGTGCCGGTGCGTATGGTTGGTTATTCTTGTACGTGCTTACCGGAAGGATTGCTATTAAAAGAGATTACTTAAAGTCTATCAATATTAATTAGAACAAAAAAAGCGATGCACTATGATTGTCACGTTGGCACAGGTTCGTCCGAAGCTGATATTCTCATATTGACGGAGTCGTCTGCTTACTCATTTCGACAAATCCCTGCAAAGGGTTGTTCTGCCGGGGAGAAAATCCGTGAAAACAAACATTATTTTCCTTGCAATATTTATTATGATGTCACCGACTGCAGTTCATGCGGAAGTGACCGAATGCGATCGGCTTGCCGCAAATCCCAACGACCCTGATCGTGTTGCTGAAGGCGTACCAAGCTCACGCGTCGACATCAAAGCTGCGATTAATGCCTGTAGAAAATCTTTGCAAGCAGACCCTGATAGCCCACGATTTGCCTATCAGCTGGGTCGCGTTTCGTTCTATGCAGGCAATACGCCGGATGCACTAAAGTACATTGGGCAAGCATCAAAACAGGGTTACCGTCAAGCCGAATTTGTCATGGGTGCACTGGCCGACAACCGCAGAGAAGGTGTACCGGCAGATAATTGCGCAGTCGAGGACTATTGGTATCGGGCGGCAACCAGCGGACATCTTCACGCCCGGGTCGCTTACGTACGGCATGTAACAAAGGGCCGGTTCGACAACTGTACTGTACAAGCCTCCGATACAGAGCTGGCTGAGCTGATCCACTTTGACGGTGCTGGCTCATCGAATTATTTCTTTCGGCTGTTGGTTGAAGACCTCCAGGAAGACGTAGCAGCGTTTGCGACGAGAGATAAAGAGTAGCCACTAGGGCCTTTGCCGTCTTGCCACAGATTCAATCGGCCACAGGCGTCGTATCCTAGGTGTTTTTCGTATATGGCTCACAGTCATCGTTTTCGGAATTGATTCGTAGACTGCCGAGCCGGTTGAGTCTTGCGGCCAGGTCGTCAAGATTCTTCGGGATCAATGATCCGACCTGATGAAAATGAAGCTCCTGGAAACGTGCTAAATGATCAACCTCGATGTTAAGGCCGTATCGCTGCGATTGCTCAGCAGGTGGGATATCCAGAATTGTCTTTTTCCTCCAGTCTGACGGAGGGCACTGACCGCGCACCAGGGATGGCTGCTTCAAGCAGCATTTTATCCACAACCGCTCGCTCGCAATTGATACACCTGAGCCAGCAAGCAGAACTGAACTTCCAGGCACGCAAAAGATATTACTTAAACTAATTATATTGTCTATAAGTTTAATTTGCGTAATTAATACGCTCCAATAGACTGCCCTGTATGACAACCGTAATGGTAGGTGCAGGAGCCGCTACTCGACTCATGAAATTCGGATTTTCGTGTTTGAGATCTTCAGACGCAGCACCGCGAGCACCTGCGATCATCTTTGTTGTCGTTAGCCCGTCACATCTCGAGTGTTCCGTGGTGGTTACCCAATTTTTTCAAAAGCGTTAGGGAGTGTGGATAGAATGAAGAACAGCAAGATTCTGATGCCATTGTTGATTGTGTTGATGGCATTGCCAGTCACGCATCCGGTCCACGCACAAAATACGGCGTTGGAAGAAATTGTCGTTACCGCCCGTAAGCGGGACGAGAGTATCTTCGAAATTCCAGTTTCCGTTTCTGCGATGTCGCAGGCTCAATTGGATCGTGCCGGAATAAGCAACCCTGAAGAACTGTCAAATTTTGTTCCCGGCCTCGACTTCCAGGCCTCTACATCAACTGGTGGGCGTCAGAACCCCTCAATTCGCTTTCGAGGTATGGTCCAGCAAACGATTACGCCGTCGACCCAGGTTGGTGCACTTTTTTGGGATGGCTCTTACGTCGGCGGCGGCGGCGGCTTTTTGCCTCTTGCTGATGTTCAACGCGTTGAGGTGATCAAGGGTCCTCAGACTGCCCAGTTCGGGCGTAACACTTTCTCCGGTGCAGTAAACATCATTCCCAAGCTCCCCGGCGACCAGTGGGAACGCAATGTCGGTTTGGAATGGTCGGGTTCACAAGAGGATAATTACAAGCTTGAGGCCGGTGTCGGCGGTCCAATAAACGATATGATCGGGCTTCGCGTGTTTGCGGGTTACGAAAAAGCCGGTGGGGATTTCGACACACAGGACGGAGAGCCCTATGCGGTTTTCGAAGATACAACCTTCAGCGGTACGCTGACTTTTAATCCAACCGATGCCCTGAACCTAAAGTTGACAGGCTATTATGTCAGTGCCGATGACTCCGGTACCTCTGTTGGCGTTGATAGCGGCCTATGGGGTACTCCAGCGGGGCAGTGTAACCGGACGTATACCGGTCAATATGTGAATATCGTTACCGGAGTTAGAACGCCTTTTACGCGAGATCTGAGTACGCTTCCATTTGCCACGTTTTGTGGCAACTATCCTGACGGAGAGCATCTCGTAACGCCGGCGACGCTGCACCCAACGCTTGCGCAATCGGCGGGTGGACAGGCGGGATTGGACGCACTAAATAACCTGAATCCGTATGTTGCCTCCATGAGCATTTTTAGAAGCCCTCCCGGCGAACTTGGAGGTCGCCACCGAACCTACCGAACACAGTTCGGTGGAGATTATCAACTTGCTGAACACACGGTGTCCTTTCAAGCCTCATATGCAAACACGGGCACCATCAACAGGCGTGACTTTTCGTTTGGTGTTCCCAATGTTCCAGGTACTGTAAGTATCACCGGAGATGACATCGCAATTCGCGAGAATTACTACGAAACACGGATTGCGTCATCACAAGGTCGACAGTTTCGTTACATGATGGGGGTTAGTCATTACACGCAGCGATTCCGTTCAGGCAATACGCGCGGTTCTGTCGATTTTCAGGACAACACAACAACCGCGTTGTTTGCGTCGGTCGACTACGACATAACGGATGCACTGACCCTGTCAGCCGAAGCGCGTTTTACTGACGAAGAATCGCACGTGATCATCGAAGGTAATCCTGCCCTGCCATGCCTTCAGGACGGTGGTGCGCTCACGTGCGATGAGATTAACGACTACACGGACTTTATCCCCCGAGTAATTCTCAGCTACCAGCCTTTTGACGGCGCTACCGCTTACGCCAGTTACTCTTATAGTTCGCTCCTAGGAATTCCCACGCAGTGTGTATCTGTCGCGGAGAACCGTCCTGACCTTATTGACCCGGCTGACTGCGCTGCAATCGGAAATTTCACGCAGCCGCAAGAAAATACCCAGTATGAGCTAGGCTGGAAACAGCGCGGAGACCTATGGGCTGTTACGGCGGCTTTCTTCTTTGTCGACTGGAAAAATCAGCCATTTGCACAAATCGTAATACTCAATCCGGGAACAACCTCATTCCGTGGTCCGGGCAACTCGGAGTACAAGGGCATAGACTTGGAATTTTCGTTTACGCCAACCAAGTGGTTGGATATTTCCGGGGGCTTGGCTTATACGGATGCTGAGATGACTTCGTTTTCGTCCAGGGGGTCCAACGAGTCTGAAGTTCTCGGTTCCGGATTGGACTCAGTCGTAAATGATGGCAACGAGCCGCGAAATGTTCCTGCATTGTCGGGGTCTCTAAGCCCGACTATCTTGGGCGAGTATGCGGGTCGGGAATGGTTCATCCGTGCCGATATCCTTTACCACTCAAAGAACTGGGCAGACTATTCTGAGTTCAACCGCGCTCCGTCTCAAACGCTGCTCAACCTCCGCGCTGGTATCGACCTGACTGACAAATACCGTGTCGAAATCTACGGCAGGAATCTGGCGGAAAACAAGGCATTCGGTGCAGAGGCTCTTCAGACTACAACGGGCCCTGGCGGAAACCGCAAGGCATTCGCCAAGCCGTATCAACGTCGTGAATTTGGGCTCCGCATGACTGCCGAATTCTAGATTTCGACTGAGGCTCTGATGGATCCAACGGACATTTCGAAGAGACGATTCGTAAAGGCGATTGGCGTCGCGACCTTAGCGACAACGATCAAGCCAAGTATCGTGGTGGCGCGGCAGCGGCAGTACGACTTTCTAATCATTGGTGCTGGCACTGCCGGATTGCCAGCGGCGATCTTTGCGGCTCGTCGGGGTGCAAGCGTCTTGCTTGTGGACTCGGCTCAGGACATCGGCGGCACACTGCACCTGGCTTACGGCATGGTGAGCGGCGCTGGTACTCTTGCCCAAGCGAAGAGGGGCATTGTCGATACACCGGACCAGCATTTTGACGACATCATGCGGTTGTCAAACGGCAAGGCAGATCCATCGATCACAAGACTGGTGGCTGACAACGCAGGTGATACGCTTAATTGGTTGTTGGATGCAGGACTCACGCCTCTTGCCGAGCACCCGATCACCGGGCTTAGCGGACGTCCCGGCTACTCTGTCGCACGCTATTTTTGGGACAAGGACCGCGGCCGTGCCATCCTGGCGATCCTGAGGCGTCAGTTGGCGCCACTAGTGGCGACTGGTCATGTAAAGCTACAGCTCGGCACGCGAATCAGTGAGTTGATCACCGATGCGGCTGGAGTGGTGACCGGGGCGCGAGCCAGGGTAGGTGGGAACGATCTGGTTGTCAGTGCTAAACGTACGCTTCTGGCGACCGGGGGCTACGCAATGAATCCAACGTTGTTCGAAAGGCTGGTCGGCCGGCCTGCCTACGCTGGAAAATCATATCCTTTCTCGCAGGGAGACGGGCTCAACATGGCCGTCGCAACGGGTGGCACGCTGCGCGGCCGTGCATTGCACCGTCCTGGCACCGGATCTATTCTGACCAGCGATCAGTTTGAGGGCGAAGTTTACGCCCGCTTCAATACACGGCCGGAGCAGCGGCAACCGTGGGAAATCTGGGTAAACGACACCGGGCAGCGTTTTGTTCGTGAGGATGCTCCCGAAATACACGACCGTGAGCAGGCTCTCGCGAGCCAGCCGAGACTCCGCTTTCGGATCATTTTCGATCACAACATTCTCAGCGCTGCCCCGCCCGGTATTCCGGACTGGACGCGCGAGAAGCTTCTTAGCCACTTTGGTACACACAGCATGTTTGTCACGGCCGATTCATTAGCATCGCTTGCCGCAAAGATTGGTGTGGATGGAACTGCGCTGAAAAGAACGGTCGATGATTACAATGCGGCCGTCGTTGGTGGTCGGGATTCGCTTGGGCGTAAGCATTTGCCGCAGCCGATTTCCACTGCACCATATTATGCCATCACGATACTCGGGAATTCGGCAACGTCTTCAGCCGGTGTTGTGACGGACAACAGGTTGCGGGTGTTGCGCGGTGACGGTAGCCCGATCGAAAATCTGTATGCCGCGGGCGAAGTGCTGGGCAGTGGTGCCACCATGGGTGATGCATTTGTTCCCGGAATGATGCTCACCCCGGCGTTCACGCTTGGCCGACTGCTTGGCGGGCAGCTCATCAGTTTTGGTTGATTGATGCCTGACGGTGAGGTGCTTATCCGGTCTTAACACACACCCATGTTGGAAGGTACAGAATTTTTGGTCTTGGTATTTCTTAGAACACACTTGGGCTTCAATGAGCTTTTAAGGAGATTTCAATGAGCATGTCAAAGCGACGTTTCATTAAGACCGTCGGTGCAGCCGCAGCTGTGACGGCGTTCGGCCCCGGTAGAGCGGCGCAGCGACGACGCTACGATGTTCTTATCATCGGTGCCGGGACTGCGGGTGTCCCTGCGGCAATTTTCGCCGCAGCTCGTGGTGCCAGTGTACTTGTTGTTGACGTTGCACCGGCGATTGGCGGCACATTAATGATGACGAGCGGGCAGATGAGCGCCGCGGGTACACGGGTGCAACGACAGAAGGGTATCGTTGATACGCCAGATCTTCACTTTCAGGATCTGATGCGCATTAGTCGCGGTACTATAGACCAAGACATCGCACGTCTTGCGGTGGACAATGCGGCTGCCACAGTCGATTGGCTCATTGACAATGGTTATGAGCTCCTTCCGGAATCTCCGGTCAAAGGGATAGCGCATGAGCCATACAGCAAGCCGCGCTACTATTGGAGTGCTTCCCGCGGCATAGGAATACTCGAGGCCATGCGGCCGAAGTTCATGCAGGAGGTAAAAGCGGGAAACATTGACCTCCTGCTTGAACACCGTGCAGTGGCATTGCAAACAGATGCGTCAGGCGCAATTGCAGCCGTGGTCGTGGAGGACTCAGGCGGGAGGCGCAGCGAGTGGCAGTCCCGCAATGTGGTGCTCGCGTCCGGTGGTTATGCGTCGAATGCCAGCATGTTTGAGAAATACAGCGGCTTCCCGAAGTATCTTGACGCATCGTACCCGTTTGCACAGGGTGAGGGGCAAGTTCTGGCTGAGTCCGTCGGCGGTTACATGCGGTATGCCGAAAAGTACCTTACGAATTTTGGCATTTTATTGGCATCCTCGGCTGTGCCGTCCACAAAAAGGGCCACCACTCAGTTTCACCCGCAGGTGAGGCAACCATGGGAAATCTACGTGAACAGCAAGGGCCAGCGGTTCGTGCGCGAAGATGTGCCCAGCGTCGACGCTCGCGAGCATGCATTTCATTTTCAGCCAGACTTGAGGCATTGGGTTGTTTTCGATCAGACTGT
>DDIP01000236.1:0-3003 GCA_002338605.1 Proteobacteria bacterium UBA1847
GTCGCGACCCGACCGCCGCCGGCCGAGAGCACCGAGGTCTTGTACAAGCTGGAGCCGAGAATAAACAGGGTGGCCGCTAACGCGGTTCCTGCCAGTAAGGCCAGGTTGTCACGTACAAATTGCCCGGCAGGGTAGCCGTAGTTGCCCGGCGTGAAGCTGTATGCAGCGAACCCGACAATTGCCGTTACGCCGAGAACAATCAGGATCGTCGCAATGATATAGGCCACGACCAGGCGCCGCGACGAGCGGCGTGCCTGGTCCTGGGCGGCAAAAAAATTCACTTAGAACGAAACAGCAGGCGCCTCGCGCATTTCCTCGGCTTCGATTTCAAGGAAACTGGCGAGCTTGAAGCTGAAGGTGCCGGCAATCATGTTGTTCGGGAAATTTTCAACCGAGTTGTTGTAGGTGAGGACTGCGTCGTTGAACGCCTGTCTTGAAAACGCGACCTTGTTTTCAGTACTTGCCAGTTCTTCCTGAAATTGCATCATGTTTTGATTGGCCTTGAGATCAGGATAAGATTCGGACAAAGCAAACAGCCGCCCCAGTGCGCTGCCAAGTGCACCTTCGGACGCGCCGAGCTTTTTAATCGCCTCGGCATTGGCCGGATCCGCCTTGGCGGCGTCCAGGCTGGATACCGCGCCGTTGCGCGCCTGGATGACAGCGTCGAGTGTTTCCCGCTCGTGCTTCATGTAGCCTTTGACCGCTTCAACCAGGTTCGGGATGAGGTCATGACGCCGGGTCAGCTGGACATCGATCTGCGCAAATGCGTTACGAACGCGATTGCGTTCATTGACAAGGCGGTTGTAAATGCCAATCGCCCAGAAAACGATGGCGGCGATAATGCCTAGGAAAATCAAGAATGAAACCACAGTCCCGCTCCTTTAATAGAGGTTGTATCACCAAGCATAACCTTGCGCTTGGGCTAAAACTAGCGACTCTCCTGCTACTCGGCCTGCCTTCCATGAGTCTTGCAGACTGGATGGGTGATGCACGCCCGATGATGGGCACTGAAGTGAGTGTCCACCTCTGGAGTGACGACCCCGAGATCGGCAAAGCGCTGCTCGACGAGGTGTTTCAGGAAGCGGCGCGTATCGATCGCCTCATGAGTACGTACAAAGATGATAGCGAAATATCACAAATCAACCGCTTGGCGGCTGATTCAGCCGTCGTGGTGGGCCAGGAGCTGTTCGAATTAATCCGCCGATCCATTGAGATTTCACATCTCACAGATGGCGCTTTCGACATTACCTATGACAGCGTTGGTCAACATTATGATTTCCGCAAACACCTGCGCCCGGACGACGGGACGGTGGCGGCAGAACTCGCAAATATCGACTACCGCTTCCTGCAACTCGACGACAGCAAAAATACGATTCGCTTTCTGAAAAAAGGTGTCCGCATCAATCTGGGTGGAATCGCGAAAGGCTATGTCGTTGAACGCGGTATCGACATGTTGCGTGAACACGGTGTCAGAAACGCGGTCGTCACTGCGGGCGGCGACTCGCGGCTGCTCGGCGACCGGCGCGGTCGTCCCTGGATGATCGGCATTCGCGATCCGCGCGTGGATGGGGAGGTGGCCATTTCGGTGCCCCTTGAGGATGAGGCGATATCGACGTCGGGTGACTACGAACGCTTCTTCGACGAGGACGGCATACGCTATCACCATATTATCCACCCGGGTACCGGTACCCCGGCCGGAGGGGTTCACAGTGCGACCGTATTCGGTCCTGACGCGGTTGTTACTGACGCCCTGTCGACCAGTGTTTTCATCCTGGGCGTAGACAAGGGACTGCGACTGATCGCGATGCTGCCGGAGTACGAGAGCATTGTGATCGATGCCAACGGTCAGGTTTACTACTCCGACGGTCTTGCCCGACCCGACGCGCGCTAGCGACCACACGCTGAAAAAAAACCGGCGAATGTCGCTGAAAGGCGACGGATATTCACTTTAAATTCAGGCTGATACGCCTATCATAGGCATCCTGATGCAGGCCGAATAATTCTTTGGGAATGACGCCGATTTAACGTAATCTCCGCCGATTGCGTCGTTAACGTGTCGCTCGGCAACGTCGTCATTATGTTTAGGAATTTTAGGTCTTTGTGACGATTATCACGGCCCGGCTGAGCTGCGACTGTCACCATTCGGGATCACGGAAGGAATCGGCAAAGCCAAACAAGGAACGGATTGATGAAAATCAAGAACTTAACTTATGCATTGTTGGCAACCGCGTTTGCGGCAACGTCGCTTGCGTCGTCAGGCCTCGAAGGTCGCGCTGCCCCCGACTTTGCGCTCAAGAGTTCGACAGGCGAAAACCTGCGGCTTTCGGAATACCGCGGTGACGTTGTCATGATCAATTTCTGGGCGACCTGGTGCGGACCTTGCCGCCAGGAGATGCCGCTGCTTGACGAACTGTACACACGCTACCAGCGGGTTGGTTTTAATCTGCTCGGTGTCAACATCGACGATGACTCGCGTCGTGCCATGCAAATGATTGAAGAGCTGGGCGTTAATTTCCCCGTGCTGTTCGATGCCAGGAAAGAAGTCAGCAAGCTCTACGAAGTGGAAGCAATGCCGGTGACTGTACTGGTCGATCGTGAAGGCAACGTGCGCTATGTGCATCACGGTTACAAGCCCGGCTATGAAGACAAGTATCTCGATCAGGTGCGTTCCTTACTCAGAGAATAAACACCGATCGGGTCCGCAGGAGAAGTAATAGTGACAAAGACATTAATCAGCCTGATCGCCGCGGCAACACTTGCGTTCAGTGTGAGCACGGTGGCACAGGACGGTGGGGAATCGGGGGACCGCGAGGAATTCCGAAGTCTCGACCAGGATGTGCAGACGCTGAAAAAAGAAGTTCTCGACTTGAATCGGGACCTTTTCCTGCTCGAAGAGGAGCTGTTGTTCCCGGCGAACTCGCAAGTCGCGTTCTTTATTTCGATGGATGTCGGTGAATACTTTGAGCTTGATTCAGTCAATATCAAGATTGATGGCAAGGAGGT
>DDIP01000236.1:3103-3671 GCA_002338605.1 Proteobacteria bacterium UBA1847
AGATTGATGGCAAGGAGGTTGCTAACTACCTCTATACGGCTCGGGAAGCGGACGCACTCGTTCGCGGTGGTGTGCACCGGGTCCACATGGCCAATCTCAAGACGGGCGACCACGAGCTGGTTGCTATCTTCACCGGCAAAGGTCCGCACGTTCGTGACTATCGACGCGGTGCAACGCTGAATTTTAACAAGGGCATTGGTGCCAAGTACGTTGAACTTGAAATAACGGACCGCGTAAAGAAGCAGCAGCCCGAATTCGTTATTAAAGAATGGGAGTGACGTTTGCTCCAATGTCGCTCCATAGCTAGCCACCTGCGTTCCCTGTTGGTATTGCTGGTGCTAATGGCACCTGCTGTACATGCTGCCAAAGGCGACAAGGAGCCAATTGTCGTCAAGGATCCGCAGTACGGCGAAGTCCTGTTCTATTTCTACCAGGACGACTATTTTCCTGCGATCGTTCGATTGCTGGCGGCGCAGAAGCAGGACCAGTTTACGGATCATGCCGAGGAGGCCGAGTTGCTACTTGGCGGCATGTATCTGTCCTACGGACATCACCTTGAGGCAGCGGC
>DDIP01000236.1:3764-11608 GCA_002338605.1 Proteobacteria bacterium UBA1847
ACATCACCTTGAGGCAGCGGCCATTTTTGAACGCCTGCTTGCTGACAATGTGTCCACGGAGATTCGTGATCGAACCTGGTTTTTCCTGGCCAAAATCTGGTATCAGCGCGGCTATCGCGACAGGTCGCAACAGGCTCTGGATTTCATAGAAGGCGAATTGCCGCGGAATCTGCAACGCGAAGCGCTGATGTTGCGCGCAAACATACTGATCGATGGGGGCCAGTACGATGCGGCCGTCGCTTTGTTGCAGAACTGGAAGGGCCGCACCGAGTGGGCTAGCTACGCAAAATTCAACATTGGTGTTGCGCTGGTGCGCAGTGGCCGGATCGACGAAGCGCAGGAGCTGCTGAACGAACTCGGCGACATGGATCCATTCAACGACGAGCTGACGTCTTTGCGTGACAAGGCCAACCTGGCGCTGGGATACGCATTGCTACAGGACGGCCAGCCCGCCGCAGCCAAGGAACCGCTGCAGCGTGTGCGCCTTGAAGGGCCTTTTTCGAATAAAGCCTTGCTGGGTGTCGGCTGGGCTGATGCTGAAATGGACAACTACCGTCGGGCGCTGGTGCCGTGGATGGAGCTGCGTGGCCGTGATCTGCTGGATTCCGCGGTACAGGAATCGATGCTGGCGATTCCCTATGCCATGGCACGCCTCGACTCGGTCAGCCAGGCCGCCGACCATTACCTGAATGCAATTGAGGCATTCTACGAAGAGGCCAACAGGCTCGATCGGACGATTGCCCACATTGAGTCAGGCGAAATGTTTGAGCAGTTTCTGTCAAACGATCCGCTCGATAGTACCGGGTGGTACTGGCAACTCGAGGAACTGCCGGAAGGCCCCGAAGCCAGGTACCTGTTCCACCTGCTGGCAACACACGAATTCCAGGAAGGCCTGAAAAACTATCGAGATCTGAATTACCTGCAAAAGAACCTGGACAGCTGGCGAGACAATGTCGTCGTCTATGCGAATATGCTGGAGACACGCAAGCAGGCATACGCCGAACGCCTGCCGCGCGTACAGGATGCCCTTGCACGGGCAGACCTTGAGGGCATGGTGAGCCGCAAACTCGAGTTCGATTCGACGCTGAACAATATCGAGGAAAGCCACGACTGGCTGGCACTGGCGACGCAATCAGAGTTCGACATGTGGGGCGAAATAACAGGGCTCGAAGGCGCGCCGGCACTGCGGGCCAATATTCCCGAGGCAGACGAAGTGCGCGACAAGATCCGCCTGCTAAAAGGCGTGTTGCAATGGCAACTGGAGCGGGATTTCAAGGACCGCCTGTGGCGCATACGTCGCAATTTGAACAATGCAGGAGAAGCCCTGGTTGCGGCGCAGCGGTCGCGGCGGCAAATCGACGAAACGATGCGCAACGAACCACTGCGCTTTCAGGAATTCAGCGATCGTGTGTACGGCCTCGGCCCGGCTATCGATGACATGGCCCTGCGAGTGAACGATGCGCTGGTCAGTCAGCTTGCTTTCCTGCAGACGATCGCAGTCGGTGAATTGCAGGCGCAAAAACAACGTCTCGACGTTTACACGGTACAGGCAAGATTCGCGTTGGCAGCGATTTACGATGTCGCTGCGACAGCAGGGGAGGCCACGCCGTGAATGCCGCCCGCGTTTTGATCTTGTTGGTCGCAGGAGCATTGCTCGGACTTGTCGCCGAAAGCGCTCACGCTGAAAAACCGAAAGCAAGGGACACGATCAAGAGCCTGGAAGGAAAGCAGGCCGATATTCGAACTGGCAAGGTGATACTCGGCAGCTCTGACCTGGCACGAGAGAATTACCGGGCATTCCTTGACCTCGTTTCGGACGATCCTGAGTTGCGGGCAGAGGCAATGCGCCGGCTGGGTGACCTGGAACTTGAAGCGACCGAGGCGCAGCAACTGGTCGACAATATCGATGCACTGGACCAGACGGGCTACAACAACGCGGTTGGCCTGTACCAGCAATTGCTCGAGGCCTATCCGGACTATCGACGCAATGACACCGTGTTGTATCAGCTTGCTCGTGCATACGAGATTGGTGGGCGTACGGACGAGGCGCTCGCAGTTCTCGATGAAGTTGTAGCGAAATTTCCAGGTACCCTGTTGATCGATGAGGTGCAGTTTCGCCGCGGCGAAATGCTATTCCTGCGCAAGCGTTACAACGATTCGGAAATCGCGTACCAGGATGTCGTCAAGTATGGCGATGCATCACGCTTCTATGAGCAGTCGCTGTACAAGCTCGGCTGGTCGCAGTTCAAGCTTGCATGGCACGAAGAAAGCCTCACCCCGTTTTTCGAATTGCTGGATCGCAAGATTGGCGATGTCGAAATCGGCGAAGGTGATGAGCGCCTGGCGTCACTTACGCGCGCCGAGCGCGAGTTGGTTGAAGATACCTTCCGCGTGTTAAGTATCAGCTTTTCCTACATGGACGGTGCGAAGGCGATCGACAGCTTCCTGGCGGGCCGCAACAACCCGCATTACAGCTACATCATTTATCGCAATCTTGGTGACCTTTATCTCGAAAAGGAGCGTTACCAGGACGCAGCAGTGACTTACGAAGCATTCGTGGCGCACGATCCGTTCCACCCGAAAGCACCCTTGCTGCAGGTTGAAGTCATTGAGGCCTACAAGCAGGGCGGCTTTCCGAGTCTTGTGCTGGAAGGAAAAAAACACTTTGTCGAACGCTACGGTATGGACGGCGAATTCTGGGTGCGCAATCCGCGCGAAGAGAACACAGAAGTTGAAGCGCACCTGAAATCCAACCTGACCGATCTTGCGCAGTACTACCATGCGGAAGCGCAGAAGGAGGGCAAGAAGAGCGATTACCAGCAAGCAGCCAACTGGTACCGCAAATATCTCGCCTATTTTCCGGGCGAAGCCGATAGTGCAAATACCAACTTTCTGCTGGCTGAAATCCTGTTTGAAAGCGAGGATTTCCAGGCGGCGACAATGGAATACGAGCGCACTGCTTACGAGTACCCTCATCACGAAAAATCGGCGGAGGCCGGGTACGCGGCCATTCTCGCTTATCGTGAGTACGAAAAAGCGCTGGACGGCTCGCTCAGGGCCGCCTGGCACAGCCAATATCTCGATAGTGGTCTGAAGTTTGCTGACACTTTTCCGGAGCATCCGGAGTCCGGCGCGGTGCTGACGACGGTCGCCGAGGACTTGTTCAAGCAGGGCCAGTTTGACCTGGCTATCGCTGTCGGTCAGGCCGTGGTTGCGAAGCAACCGGCGGTTGACTCGAAATTGTTGCGAACATCCTGGACCGTTATTGCGCATTCGCAATTTGATTTGGGCAATTTTTTCGCAGCTGAGAACGCCTACTACAGCTTGCGAAACTTTACACCCGCCGATGATCAGCTTGCCTCACAGGAAATCAAGGACCGCATCGCATCGTCAATTTACAAGCAAGGCGAACAGGCACGTGACAGTGGTGACCTCGAAACCGCCGTAACGCATTTCACACGGCTGGGACAGGCAGTTCCGGATTCGGGTATTCGTGCGACCGCCGAATACGATGCGGCTGCAGCATTGATTAACCTTCAAGCCTGGGATCGGGCGTCAGGCGTTCTTGAGAAATTTCGGGCGGATTATCCGGACAGTGAATTTGCCGATGACGTCACGCAGAAGCTCGCTGTTACCTACCTGGAATCAGGCGATGGCGATCGTGCCGCTGCCGAATTTGAGCGCATTGCGGACGCGGAGACGAGCAGCGACGATGTGCGACGTGAAGCGTTGTGGAAAGCGTCGGAGCTTTATGAAACGTCCGGCGCAATCGCAAGCGAGCAGCGCGTATTGAATGCGATCCTCGCGCGCTACCCGGATCCGCTGTCTGAATCGATCGAAGCGCATTTTCGATTGCTGCAGATTGAGCGGCAGACGGGTACCGAGGCGGGCGTAGTTGCACGGCTGAAAGAACTCGTCAATGTCGACGCACGGGCCGGTGCGCAGCGATCGGATCGCACGCGCTATCTTGCGGCAGTCGCGTCACTTGAACTGGCCGAACCTGTCCGGCGTCGATTTGAAGTCGTGAAATTGACACAGCCTCTGGCGGATAGCCTCAAACTCAAGAAGGCGCTGATGGAAGACGTTATCTCGGCCTACACAGGCGCGGCGGATTACGGCGTCGCGGAAGTGACAACAGCAGCGACGTATCGTCTCGGTGAGGTTTACCAGAAGTTCAGTGCGGACCTGATGAGTTCCGATCGACCCAGAGAACTCGATGCCGATGCCCTGGAGCAATACGAAATTTTGCTTGAAGAGCAGGCATTCCCGTTCGAGGAAAAAGCGATCGATCTTTATAAGGCGAATGCCGACCGCGCCGCGAGCGGTGTTTACGACCAGTGGGTACAAAAGAGTTTCGAGCGACTGGCCAAAATGATGCCAGCACGATATGCGAAAGAGGAGCGCAGTGAAGATGTTGTTACAGCGCTGTATTAGAAATTTTCAGGTTGCCGCGGCTTTGCTGGCACTGCTAGTGCTCGGCGCCTGTGCCGGATCGGGGCCCGCGAAGACAGTGGATACCCGAGCGCGTACAGCGTCACCGACTGGTGGTGAGCCGGGAGAAACCCTGGTCCCGGCCGCAGCGCTGACACTGTTTGAGCAGGCGGCGTCCGCGATGGCCAGTGGCGACCTGCTGGATGCCGAGCTTCGATTCAAGGAGTTCCTGCTGCAATACAAGGGATATCCGGGCGCCTACGTCAACCTGGCCATAATCCACGCAAATAACGGTGATGATGCCGCGGCGAGTGCTGCAATTGATGCTGCTCTGCAGATCGAGCCCAGCCACCCGGCGGCTTTGAACCAATTGGGCATGCTACTTCGCAGAAATGGCAAATTTCTCGAGGCAGAGGCCGCTTATTTGAAGGCCGTCACAGTCTCGCCCGACTACGCCTTGGCACACTACAACCTGGGCGTTCTTAATGAATTGTACTTGCAGCGCCTGGATCAGGCGCTGCAGCACTTTGAGGCCTACCAGGCCATCGTTGGTAACGATGAGCAGGTTGAAAGGTGGATCTCGGACCTGACGCGTCGCGTTGCGGCGAATCAGCGTACAGCAAACGTCGCGGAATGACGGACATGAGTACTTCAAGAGCATTTGTATTCGGATCCGCCATCATGCTGGCCTTGTCACTGGCAACGTTTGCTGCTTTCGCTCAGGACGAGATTGACGAGATCGGTCCGGCTGTTGATACGTCGACAATTGAACCCGAGCCTGTCGTGTCAAAGGAATCAGAATCCGATGACATCGATCCCGCCGTCGATACGTCGGCACCGGGCAGCGACATCACTCGGCAAACGACGGGTAATCGAGTCATGGACTCGATCGAGCTGGGGCGAACAGAGATCACCGGTAACCAGGAGTTGCCGAAGGTTTTGTATATCGTGCCCTGGAAGAAGGCGGATCCCGGGGATTTGATGGGCAGGCCCGTCAACACGCTGCTCGACGAGGTGCTCGCACCGATTGACCGAGACGAGTTTATCCGCCAGGTCGATTATTACGATGACCTGTATGGCGATGGAGAAGAGTGAGTGCGACGAATGCGTCGCTGAACGAATGAGGTTTTTTAGTTGCAGGCGAAGGCCTGCCAGATGCATGAATTCTGTTTTAAGAGGAGCAGACAAATGAGCACAATAGTGCGTTTTTTCCAGGAAGGCGGACCGTTTATGATCCCCATCCTGCTGGTATTCGGGTTCGGCATTGCGATTGCGATCGAGCGCTGGACCTACCTGACCGTGTCGGGTGCAAGCAATCGTGCGTTGTGGAAAAAAATCGTGCCTTTCCTGAAGGCTGGTAACTTCCAGGAAGCGGCGCAGCATACAGCGAAGTCCAAAGCAGCAATCGGTTCGATCCTGACTTATGGTCTGTATCGGGTTAAATCTGCGCGTCGCCGCGATGATATCGAGAAGGCGATGGAAGAAAGCCTGATGGAAGTTCTTCCGCGACTCGAAAAGCGTACGCACTATATTGCAACGCTCGCAAATATTGCGACACTGCTCGGCCTGCTCGGAACAATTATCGGCCTGATTTCCGCCTTTACCGCGGTTGCCGAAGCCAACCCTGCAGACAAAGCGGACATGCTGTCGGCGTCAATTTCGACCGCGATGAACACGACGGCTTTCGGCTTGATGGCCGCTATTCCGTTGCTGTTGATCCATGCATTGCTGCAGACCAAGACCAACGCACTGGTTGACAGTCTTGAGATGGCGAGCGTGAAGTTCCTGAACGCCGTGACCGAGCGCCAGTTGAAGACGGCCGGAGCGTAAAGCCATGATTCGTAGCCGCAGGGGCGGTCGTCGTCATAACGAAGACACGGCTGAACTCAACATCACGGCATTCATGAACCTGATGGTTATTCTGGTTCCCTTCCTGCTCATTACCGCGGTGTTCTCGCGATTGGCAATTCTCGAACTGAATTTGCCAGGCTCCTCTTCTGAGCCCGTGGAACCGCAGGATCAGGTGTTCCAGCTTGAGGTGATCGTTCGCTCTGACAAGATTGAAGTGGGCGACCGCAATCAGGGCCTGCTGGGCGTTTACCCCAACACCGATGGTGGCTACGACTACGAGGCAGTGGCAAGCAAACTGCAAGAGCTCAAAAAGCGTTATCCAAAGAAAACGGATGCGTCCATTCTTCTTGAACAGGAAATCGCGTACGACACGCTTGTCCAGATTATGGATACCGTGCGGGTTGCTGAGATCGTTGACGAAGATCTCGAGTCCGTTGCACGAGAGGACCTGTTTCCTGATATCTCGATAGGCGATGCGCCTGTCGTTGGCGGAGGTGCCTGATGGTCAAGTCCGGCCGCGCGAAACGAATGGAGAAGCACCACCGGCGCCATAAAGGGTCCGGTGCACTCAACCTCGTATCGCTGATGGATATCTTCACCATCCTGGTGTTCTTCCTGCTGGTTAATTCGTCGGACGTCGAAACGCTGCCGAGCACCAAGGAATTGCAGTTGCCCGAATCAATTGCCGAAGAAAAAGCCAAGGAAACGGTCGTGATTCTCATCGGTGAGACCAACCTCATAGTGCAAGGCAAGCCAATAGCCCTGATCGCCGACATCATGGCGACGAAGGGCAATGATATTCCCGCGCTTCGCGAGGCACTGCTGTCACAAAACGACCGGGTTCTGCGCCGCGAAGCCAAAGACGACATTGCGGGTCGCGAGGTCACGATCATGGGCGACAAGGACATCCCGTACCGACTGCTGAAAAAGGTAATGGCAACGTGTACGGAATCGGATTACGGACAGATATCGCTGGCTGTGCTGCAGAAGAGTTCAGACAAGCTGGACAACATTCAGGCCGCGCGTTGAAGCACAGGGACGACGTTTAGGAGTCACGGAATTGGATTTACCGTTTTACAGAGAGTATGACCTGCCATGGACGACCGGTAGGAGCCAGGACAAGAAGTTCCAGCGCCTGCTCGGTATCATCTTCCTGGTTTGTGCCGTTCTCAGTGCGGTATGGCCGTTCATTCCGGTGCCGGAGCCCGACCCGTTCGATGTCCAGGAGATTCCACCGCGCATTGCTCAGCTGTTGCTCGAAGAAAAGCCCTTGCCACCGCCGCCGCCACCTGTCGTTGAGGAAGAGCCGGAACCGCAGCCGGAAGACCCGGAGCCGGAGCAGGTGGTAGAAGAAGTTCCCGAGCCGGAACCCGAAGAAATTCCGCCAGAGCCTGAAATCAACCGCGAGGAAGTCGCCCGCGAGCAGGCACAGGCAGCTCTGATGCCGTTTGCTGAGGATCTCGCGGACCTGGTCGACAATCAATTGCTGGAGCAGGTTGCAGACAATCGTGACCTGAGCGCGTCAGTCGGCGAGGCCGAACGCAATGAACGCTCGATGATTA
>DDIP01000100.1:0-484 GCA_002338605.1 Proteobacteria bacterium UBA1847
GCCCTGCTGCTGGAAACCGCACAACAGACCCGCCGGCGCTTCATGACGAGTGCCGGCGCGCTGACGTTCTCCGGCGTCGCTGTTGCCATGCTCGGTGGCCGATCAACCGCATTGGCGGCCGGCACGACCGATGACGCAGTTGAGCAGGATGTTCGCATCCTCAACACCGCGATTTCTGCAGAACATGAGGCCGTCGCAGCCTACCAGCTCGGCGCCGAAAGCGGCCTCCTGGAGCCTGGCGTGCTCAAAGTCGCGGTCACATTCCAGGGTCATCACAAAGAACATATTGATGCACTGGCCAAAGCGGTTCGCAGCCTGGGCGGCAATGACGTTCATGCGCGCACGGAATACCACTTCCCAGTCGACAAGCTTAAAGCGCAGTCTGATGTGCTGGAATTTGCGGCCGGGCTCGAGCGTGGTGCTGTAAGCGCGTACGCCGGCGCAATTCCACTATTCGGCAACCGGGACTTGTCGGCCGCTGCCG
>DDIP01000100.1:598-5001 GCA_002338605.1 Proteobacteria bacterium UBA1847
TGCCGCCAGTATCCTGGCCGATGAAGCCATGCACTGGGCCGTTCTACGAAGCGCTCTTGGACTCGACCCGGTTCCCGGTGCATTTTTCTCCTGACCCCTGGCGCGCCTCCCCCCTTGCTCGTAACGCGCCAACCTGCGGCTGCAGCGATACTGGCAACGACAGTTCGACATGATCTGCCGTTGCCAGCCGCTGCCACCCGCCCAGGCCAATTCGTGGCCAGCCTGTGGACGCACATTGTGGGTATCCCTGATGATAAGGAACACGGCAACTTGATAGTGTGGCTCGCGACTCCGAATGTGTCGCTCGAACAGTGCCGTAACGTATTAACGAAACAAAACGGGAGCCCCTGATGGTAACGGTTACTGCAGCCAGTCCGACGTCCTTTTCACATCTAAGTGACGACGAGATTCTTGAACGCGTCGTTGACGGCGATCTGGATGCGTATGAAGGCATCATGCGTCATCACAACCAACGCCTTTTTCGAATCGCTCGCAGTATTGTCACGGATGACGCTGAGGCAATGGATGTTGTGCAGGAAACTTTCATCGTCGCCTATGAGCGATTGCAAGAACTTAATGATCCTGCAGCCCTACCGGCGTGGCTTGCCAGGATTACACGTAATGCCGCATTGATGCGGCTGCGCAAGAGCCGAAGGTTGCACTATATGGACGAGCCTGAATTCGACAACGTTCTGAATCTGTCAACAGCGATCAAGCGACCGGAACAACCCGACACGACGCTGGCGAACAATCAATTGCGGCAAATGCTGGAACAATTCATTGATGAATTACCCGACGCATTTCGTGCGGTATTCATGCTGCGTGCCATCGAACAATGCTCGGTGGCGACCACCGCCGAGTTACTGGAAATAGAAGCCGCCACTGTGAAAACCCGCTTCCACCGCGCACGCCTGTTGTTGCAGAAACGGCTGATGAAATACAGCGACTCGATTGGTGTCACGGTGCACGAGTTTGCCGGACACCGGTGTGACACTGTCGTCAGCAACGTATTGGAAGAACTGCGCTCGAAAGAAAACTAATCGCGCAGCAACGGGAACCTTTCACGACACCACTGCATCCTGAAGAGCAACCACAAATGACTGGGAGCTTGAAATGGATACGCGGAAAAACTTCTTGACGGGATTGACTTGTAGCTTTGCACTGCTATTGAGCGCGTGCGACAACGACAACACCCCGGTCACCCAGATACCGCCAACAGTAACGCCTCCGGACACCCATGCCGGCGCACGTGGTGGCGGTATTGACGGTGAAATCATTGGACCGGATACCGCAAGTGCGGCTGACCAGGATCTGATCCAGCTCGGCCAGAACGTCTTTCGATACTGGACATTCGGTGACGAACAACAGTGGACGGATACACTGCAGATGCACACGGTCATCGAGAGCGCCGTTGATCCGGCGACCGCACTGTCCGTTGGTCTCAAGGTTGACATCGATGCGCTGCCGCCCGCTGTTGTCGACGGCGTCCTTGACGGCAGCATTCCCCTCAACGACCCGCAAACCACACTGGCGTTGATCCGGTTGAACGCAGTCGTCGGAATCAAGGGAACGGTTTCGACAGGCAGTGACAAGAGGCTCCACCTCGACCGCGTTGGAATCACATGCGCACTATGCCACTCGACTGTCGACAACGCGGGACACGCCGCGAATCCCAGTATTCCTCAAGGCATTGGGCACCGACTGGACGGTTGGGCCAACCGTGACCTGAACCCCGGCGCTATCATTGCACTGTCACCGGCAGTCGCCAGCAGCGCGAACGCAGTCATCTACAGCTCCTGGGGTCCTGGCAAGTTTGATCCGCGCTTTAACATTGATGGCAAAGACGAGCCCGCACCGGTTATCCCACCCGTATTCGGGCTGGACAACATCCACAGCGCCATCTTTACGGGTGACGGTTCGGAACTGGCTTACTGGAATCGCTACGTCGGTGTTACCCAAATGGGTGGCCAAGGCGTGTTCACAGATCCGCGGCTGCCCGACCCCCTGCAAAACAATGGCGACCCGATCAACCGCGATCAGCGCGGCGACGGCGTCGACTGTATCGCCAGTATCGCGCTCGCAGCAGGCTCAGCCGCTGGCGGGCCAAACGGCAGTACAATTACGGTTCCTGCCGACAATATCGTCAGTGACGGCAAGACCGATTGCGTCAGCAATTACCTTCCGGCGCTGCAGGCCTATCAGCTATCGATTGCGGCGCCCGGCATGGACGTATTGGAGAACAACCAGGGAATGCAGGATTTCGCCGACGCGCATTTCCTGCCGACGTTCTTCGATGCTGTCGCTGCCGAGCGCGGCAAGGCGCTGTTCACCGGTAAAGCAAATTGCGCGAGCTGCCACAGCGGTACCGGGTTCACCGACGCCAATGACACATTGCACGATGCAGACACCAGCGCCTCGGCCGACCCGAACTACGTGCAACGATCAGCATCCCAAAGCTGGCGCACCTCGCCACTGGCTGGCGTATGGACGCACCCACCATACTTCCACGACGGATCTGCAACCACGCTTGAGGATGCAGTAAGCCGTTACAACGACAAGCTGCAACTGCAGCTCACTCCGGCCGAGATACGTGATCTGGCGGAATACATGAAGTCGCTTTAACGCTCGCTCGGCGTTGACGGCGATCATCTTGATCCGGTCCTTCGGTAGTTCACCGTCTGAGTCGTGCGCGCCGATCGGGCACACCGGCTCGCCCAACGTGCAGTCGATGCATTCATTGGGTTCAATATCGATCTGCGAGTATCCTCATGAAAGAAATCTACCGGGCAGACCTCAACACAATCAGTGAGTTTGCACTAATTACAGGCTTCGCTGACGACGTATTTCATAGGTCAGTCTCCAATAGTTCGGCTGAATTCGATTTTGGACGTCGGTGACGTCGACACATTTGGGGAGGACCCGGATGCTCTGGAAAGAGCGAAAACGGATGAATGAAAAAGTCGGATAGACAGAACCCAACCACATTGCCGGCCACCGGACGCCGCCAGCTTCGTGTGTATCACCGCAATAACGCCCATCTGCGCGAAATCGAAGACTTCCTCCAACCCGGTCATCTATAATACTCGTTCGTTACGCAGTGAAGACAGGAACTATTGCAATGCAACGAATCGCGGCAGGTGCGATCTTTCTGGCTTTTCTTCTCGTCGCATGCGGCGCTCCGCAGACGCTCGAACATGACCCGAACACAACGGACAACCGTATCGGCATCCTTATTTTTGGCGACAGCGGATACCACCTCAACTATCCGGATGAAGACGATTACGAGGACTTATTCACCGAAGAAGGATATCGTGAATCTGAGAGGAAGAACTGGCTTAAAGATCGTCGACCCGTCAATGAATTTGAGTCCCGTCCTTTTACCGTATCGCCGATTACCGGCCGAATCGTCACGGCCACAGGTATGCAGAACATTGCCACTGCGATGAGCAATTTTTGTGGCAACCTTGCAACATGTGATTTCGGCATGCTTCTCGGTGACAATATTTATCCATCCGGAGCAACACTCGGTGCAGACGGCAAGGACGATAAACAGCGCTTCAAGGATATGTTCGAGGATCCCTTTGGCAGTATGGTCAAGTCGCCCGCCACCTATCGAACCTATGTCACACTCGGCAATCACGATTGGAAATCATCCCGTGCGGGCGGTTTCGCGCAGATCGACTATCTCGAAAACCAGCCGGGTTTTTACATGGATGGTCCGTATTACTCGGTTAAACCGGAGGGTACGAACGGTGATGTAGAACTTTTCGTTGTTGATACAAGCATGATTCTCGCCTCCGTTCCTGTACTAGACGACTCGCTCAATCCGGATGGTTCCGAGGGATCGCTGGGCGAGATCAAGCCGCCCAACTACTTCGTCGAACCGCTGACAGTCGACGAAAAGAACCAGCCCACCTGGCTCGAAAATGCACTGAAGAATTCAACTGCGCGCTGGAAACTGGTACTTGCCCACCACCCGATCTGGTCATCCGCGGGCGGAAAGTTCGAGGAGGCCCGAGTATTACGTGAATTGATTCTGCCCGCGATGTGCAAGTATGCAGATGCGTATATCGTTGGTCATGAGCATACGCTTGAAATACATACTGACTCTTGTGCCGAAGCACTCGGCGAGCCCACCGCCAAGCCGTTAGTCCAGATTCTGTCCGGCGCTGCGTCCAAGCAACGTCCACTGAATACGGCATTTATGAAATATCAGGAGTTGAAGTACCCGGAACACAAGACCGTGTTTTCGGTAGGCATGCTATGGGGGTTCTCGTACCTTGATCTGCACGGCGACACGGCCAGCGTAAGGATGATGTCGATCCCCGATAGCGGCGGTTCAGAAATTGAGGTCTTGTACAACTACGAATTCGAGCGACGTTCCGGAGATGAATAGCGGACTA
>DDIP01000288.1:0-457 GCA_002338605.1 Proteobacteria bacterium UBA1847
CGTGCGCGTCAGGAATCGCATGCCGCCCGCCTCCCGCCAATTGATCGCAATCGTGTGATTTCCGGGAAGAATCTCAAGGTTAAGTTCGCTGCCGCTGGCTCGCAAAGTCTGCTCCCGGTTGTCGACAGCAACAGATGTCAACTCAGCGGCAGCTGGCAATCGAATGACATGCTGAGCACCTCGCGTGCTGCGGTAACTCAAACGCAGACTGACATCACGCGAACGGCTGCCCTCGGTCACCGCGAGGTTGACCGAATCGAAGGCCAGCGTCGATCCCGCACTGGCCTCTGGCCTGCTTGCGATCATCGTCAATTGCTCGGCCGCACGCGGGTGAAACACTGCGACCCGCACACCGTCGGCCTCGTTGCTCATGTTGCTCTCGGGGACACCCTCGAACTTCGCGTTCCAGGTATTGCCAACGGCAATCTGCCAGATCTCCTGCCACGACGTTCCGTCG
>DDIP01000288.1:557-26863 GCA_002338605.1 Proteobacteria bacterium UBA1847
CCACGACGTTCCGTCGGCGGCCCGCAGCAACAGTGGCGACTGCAGCGGCAAATTCGAGGTCCAGGTTACTGACTGCTGCTGGGCATTCATTGACACCAGTACGCGATCGTCTGTCACCGTGAAATCACCGCTCACGATGGTCTCGCCCGCCAGCAGCGGTATATCCAGTGTCAGTGCTCCCTGCGCCGGTGCTATGCGATACACCGTCGTTTGTACTCGCCAGTCCAGGTCCAGTTCGATGACGCGTTCTACACGAGCGAAAGCCGGGAATCGACTGCTCTCCCAGCGCACCGTCCCGTCTCCATCGGTGGCAGCTTGCAGTCGGGTCAGCTGCAGCGAGCCAGCCGTCAGGCGCCGATCCTTGATACCGGCAACAAACCAGGCATTGCTGTTCACGCTGATGACTCGCGGTGGCGCCACAAAGGGTATTTCCAGGCTGTCAACGGGGGGCACCTGGCCGCGCAACGTGACGGTTTGCCGGCCCGGCTGGACGTGCAGCCACAGCGAGTTGTCTACTCGGCGCACGACACGCGCGCCCGGCGTACCCTCGATTGCAATCGCGTCCGGTCGCCAACCACCCGTCGAACCCGGCAGCGGAATAGCGACATTTTCCAGCGCGTGTACTGACAGGGTCATCGCGATGGATTGCGGGCTGATTTCCACGACAGCCGAAACGATTTCGGCACACCGCGGTACGCAGTCGGGCGCTTCGAGCAGGCGCTGCTCAAGCTCTTTGAGCAGATCCGCGTCGGGAATATCGGCCCTTGCTTCCGGACTCCCGGACGACAGCCCAACCAGTAATGCCGTAATGATGATGCTGCCGGCGTGGTGGCGGCCAAGCGTCAGCCCTGTCGGCAGGGTCCATCGTCGATTGAAAATTTCTGCAGCGATAGTACCGGCGAACAACAGTAGCAGTGTGACGGCGATGACCCGCATTGAGCTCACGAGCCAGCGCGGCATTACCACGAGTAGCATCGTCTGATCGGCGGCTACAGGCCCACTCCAGCTCAATGCATAGCTATTCCATCGCCAGGATGGAATGCCGGGGCCCGCCTGCACGATCGCGTTTGGCGCGTAGCGCGAAAAATGTCGTTTGCGAGATCCGGTCGTGACGATTTCTTCCAGGGCCTCTTGTTTGATGCCGATCGCGGGCGACGCCCGACTCAACGAAAGCATGTCGATTTGCTCGGCATCTCGAACCGGCTCGGCCGCCGGTGTCTCAGCATAACCAGCAAAGCCCTGACTTCGATAGAAATTTGTTTGCGGCTCAAGTTGCGGATAGATCGCGACCCGCAACTGCCCAGCGACAAACGGCAACAATGCGATGACAAGCGCGATCGCACTCAGCGCCTGATAACCCCGAATGATTTGCTTCAAACGGCCCGAAGGGGTGACTCGCATCAACGCGATAACGATCAGCAAGTTCAACCATAGCCATGACGGTGCATCGAATTCGTGATAACTCAAAACCAGCGCGCCCAGCGCAATGATGCCCGCGGCAACACCGAACAGGCGCCAGGCTGCGATCGTTATGATTAACACCAGAAAAAAGTCCAGCAATTGCCATTGGCTCATCCAGCTGCCGAGCGCACTGTCAACGCCTGGTGCCATCAGCAACTTGTGGCCCGGCGGCAGGTTCAGCGTCGTATTGACCTGGGCGAACCGGGTATCCCATCCGGTAACCGGCAAACCGCTTTGTGCCTCAGTTCGACCGATTGCAACAACGGCGACGTTCGTCTCGCGCACTTCTATACCGGTCTTGCTGTCGCCGGCGCCGACTGTAATCAACAGGCTCTCGTCGTTTTCCGTTGCACTCAACAACGTAAAAGGCGTACGCATATCGAGGCGCCAATCGGTTCGCATCGTGCCGCTAATGTGGTCTTCAACGGTAAATCTACTGCCATCAAACCCCAACCACATGGTTCGGTTGAGGCCCAGTTCATTCGATGCAGTGACAACGCCACGGCTGCGTTCCGTTACCGAGAATACGGCACCCGGGCTAACACGAAACGCCGGGAATGCTTGCCACTCCCCAGGCGTTTCCACCTGCGACGGGTCAACCGGTGGCAATCCTTCGACGGCCGTTACGCGCAGGCGATCATTTGACCGGTAGCTCCATATCTCGTCTTCAGCCAGATTCGTGCCCGGCACAGGTCGCTGGATCGAGTCGGCAACTCCAGCGCCACGCGCGACGAGGATGATCGTCCAGCGACCAGGACGAACCTGTAGCCGCAGATTGCCATCAGCCTCCAGCTTTGCCGGCAGCGGACTGTCAATGCTCAATGGATTAAAACCATCAGGAAGAATCGGGCCAAACACCTCTTCTCGCACACTTCCGGAAATATCGATTTGCAGGCGCGTCACCAACTGCGTCGGAACGTCGTCAGCGACCAGTCGATGCACAATCGTACGTACTGAATCACGTGCACGCGTTTCGCGCTGGCGCTCTCCCAGGTAGATGCCGTTTCGATTCATCTCGGGGCGTTCCATACGCGTCCCGTCGACTGTCAGCGAAATCAATCCACTCTGCGACGGAATTTCAAGCACTCCGGGCCGATCGGCCCACCGGAACCGCCCTTCGATCCGCCAGGAGCCCGGTGCCAGCCTGATACTCGGCGAATCGTTGCGTGCGACAACTTCGATCGGCCGGTCGTTGGCGTTGACGCGGTCCGGCCAGTGGTTCGGCCCGCCGGGCAACGCTATCCATTGATCGCTTGCATAAACGGTCCACTGCTGTGTGAATCGCGCGCCCGACGCATCGACATCAAGCTCAAGCCGGCCCGGCCAGGCGCAGACAAAAGCGGACGCCTGATCAACTGCCTGATCAAAATAAAACGGACAGCGCCGATACTCCTTGTCCTTGAGCACCCATTCCTGCCAGGGCTGCAGCGCTTCGGGCACATAGGCCTGTGCATTCGCAATCGACGTAACGTGGCTTAGTAAAACGAACAGCACAAGCGTGAGAAACGACCTGACCTTCAATGACATAACATTTCTCCGGCAAATCCTCGGCAACACTTTCATTGAACGCGACAAGCACTCGACCCGGGTTACCGCCGCACGGCGACACCTAGTAATGCGGCGGCCGTTCATCGGCTAAATCGTCCACCGGCACTCCATCACTGGCGGATCGCACTCGCTGAATCAGCGATTTGCACAGATCTTCCAGCTGCATGATTTTTTCCTGCTGTTGAGTCACGACATCGTTGAGTTCGTCAAGAAGTTGATCCTGATGCGCCAATCGTGTCTCCAGGTCAATAAATCGGTCTTCGGTCATATGGGTCCCCGTCGAGTGGCTTGCATTTCTTCTCACATCTCGTGAATCTTTTGGCCTAGGATACACCGCTTACCCCCGGGAACGCTTCATGTCATTGCTTCGCTTTGAAGATATAAGGCTCGATTTTGGCGAGCAGGTAATCCTCCGCGACGCGGAGTTTTCAATTGAACCGGGCGAACGGGTTTGCCTGATCGGTCGCAATGGGGCAGGCAAGTCAACGACGCTCAAACTGATCACCGGTGAAATCGAAGCAGACCACGGCGTGATAGTCCGAAAGACCGGGCTGATCGTCAGCCAACTGCACCAGAATCTACCGGAAGCGTTGGATCTTCCGGTGCGCAATGTCATTCGCTCCGGACTTGCAACAATCGATGGTCTCTTGCGGCGCTACCAGGAAATGTCGCAACTAAAACTCGACAAGCATGGCCTTCTGGAACTGGAAACACTGCACGCAAGAATCGACACACTCGACGGTTGGCAAATCGATCAGCGAGTGGAAGCCACAATAACGGACCTCAACCTGCCCGCCGACAAGAATATGAATGACTTGTCGGGCGGCTGGCGTCGACGGGTGGCGCTGGCCCGCGCGCTGGTACAAAACCCGGACTTGCTATTGCTCGATGAGCCGACCAACCATCTCGACATCGCGACGATCAAGTGGCTCGAGGATCGGATTTATGCGTATCCCGGCGCGGTCATGTTTATCACTCACGACCGCGCCTTTTTGCAGCGCCTGGCCACGCGCATCGTTGAAATCGACCGGGGCAAACTTACCAGCTGGCCCGGTGACTACGACAATTTCCTGCGTCGCAAGGAAAAAGCGCTTGAAGACGAAGACATAGCAAATGCGCGATTTGACAAGAAACTCGAGCAAGAAGAAGTCTGGGTTCGTCAGGGCATCAAGGCACGTCGCACCCGCAATGAGGGCCGTGTCAGGTCGCTTGAAAAGATGCGCCAGGAACTGGCTTCGCGCCGCAGGAAAGATAGCAAGGCGCGCATGCATATCGAAGAGGCCGAGCAATCCGGGCGCAAAGTGATTCGCGCACGGAATGTGAGCTATTCCTACGGTAACGAGAAGGTTATCAGCGACTTTTCGATCAAGATCATGCGCGGCGATCGCATCGGCCTGATCGGCAACAATGGTGTCGGCAAGACGACGTTGTTGCGGCTGTTACTCGGTGAACTGGAACCACAGACCGGTACGGTCAAGCACGGCACCAACCTGGAAGTCGGTTACTTCGATCAGTTGCGCCAGACTCTCGATCTGAAAAAATCGGTCGCCTATAACGTTGGCGAAGGCCGCACCTACATCAATATCAATGGCAAGGACCGGCATATTGTCGGCTACCTGAAGGGCTTTCTATTCAGCCCGAAACGCTCGATAACACCGGTCGAGTCCCTGTCCGGGGGCGAGCGCAATCGCGTAATCCTGGCGAAGTTGTTCACGCGTCCGGCCAACCTGCTGGTGCTCGACGAACCGACGAACGACCTGGATATCGAAACGCTGGAAGTGCTCGAACAAAAACTGTGCGACTACGCCGGCACTCTGATCGTCGCCAGTCACGACCGGGAATTCCTCGACAATGTCGTGACCAGCACCATCGTCTTTGAACAGAATGGACAAGTCCGGGAATACGTTGGCGGGTACTCGGACTGGCTGAGGCAGGGCCACCAACTTGCCGAGACAGATTCGCCGGAGATGGCCGAAGAAAAGCGGCGTACTGCGAGCCTGCGTCGCAAAGGCAAGACACGAAGAAAATTAAGCTACAACGAGCAGCGTGAGCTTGACCGGCTGCCAGCTGACATTGAAGCACTGGAGTCCCGCATCAAAACTCTGCACACCGATATCGCTGACCCGGGATTCTATGCGCAGGACAAGGAGCAGGTGCAACAGGGCTTGCAGCAACTCAAAGAGCTGGAAGCAGCGCTCGAATCAATGGTCCAGCGCTGGGGCGAACTGGAAACGCAGCGGGAATCACTACAGTCACCCTAATCTCTGAGTGATACACGCAACACGCCGTAGCCGACGATGCCCGATAGCAATGAACCAAGGATAATTCCCAGCCGCTCATCGAACAGCATGCGGGTATCCAGCGCGACGTTCTCAAACGCGAGCGACCCCACAAACAGGCTCATTGTAAACCCGACCCCACACAGGACGCAGACGCCGTACAGGGAGCCCCAGTTCGCACCGTCCGGCATGCGCGCGAGTCCCGTGCGAATCGCGAGGTAACACAGCAGGAAAATGCCCAGCTGCTTGCCGACAAAAAGTCCAGCGGCAATACCCAACGGCACCGGGTGCAGCAGATCGTCGAGACTCACACCGCCGAGGTCCAGACCTGCGTTGACGAATGCGAACAATGGCAGTACGCCGAAAGCGACCACAGAATGCAGATCGTGCTCGAGATCTCGCAACGGTGAGTGATCGGGGTTGTCTTTGTCCCGCATCGGTATAAACGTCGCGAGAACAACCCCGGCCAGCGTCGCGTGAACCCCTGACTTCAGCACCGCGATCCACATCACGAGGCCGACAAGAATATAGGTCGACACTGACGACACTCCGCGCCAGTTCAGGAAACCAAGAACCGCAATGCAAACCAGCGCCATCATGAGTGCTGATGTCGACAGGTCGCCGGAATAGAAAATTGCAATAATGATAATTGCACCGAGGTCATCAAAGATCGCGAGTGAAACCAGGAACACTTTCAACGAAACAGGTACCCGGCTGCCGAGCAGCATCAGGATTCCAAGTGCAAATGCAATGTCAGTCGCCGCGGGAATTGCCCAGCCTTGCATCGCTGCGGGACTGCCCGCGTTAATCCAGACGTAAATCCCGACCGGCAAGACAATGCCGCCGACGGCACCCGCCGCCGGCAGCAGGACATTTGCCGGGCGCGATAGCTCACCGTCCACGATTTCCCGTTTCAACTCAAGGCCGACGAGGAAGAAAAAAATCGCCATAAGGCCGTCATTTACCCACAAAAACAACGGTTTAGCGATTTCCAGGGCACCGACCCGTACCTCGACAGGTGTCTCCAGGAACAGCGCATAGAGTCCGGCCGCAGGCGAGTTGGCAGCGATCATGGCGAGCACGGCGGCGATCATCAGGATGATGCCACCCGACGATTCCAGGCTCAGGAAATTCCTGATTGTCGCGTTCATAGGCCGGGCATTGTCTCTGCGAAATAGCGATCGAACGCACGGTGCACAATTTCAGGTGAGACACCGATCGCTTCCATCGCGCGACTGAACTGCTCCATCTCAGCGACGTGTCGCTTGCCGTCGGCTGCAACGACTTTGAGTCCCATTAATGCGAGATCTTCCTTGTCTGCGTCCGACAGGGTTGGGCCGAGGCCACACAATAATGGAACAAGCTCTGGTTCCTCATCGAGCTCCGAGATTGCCCGCGTCAGCAACTCCAGCGTTTCTGCGCCTTGCATCTTGAAGTGATCTTCAATCAGGTCGATCATGCGAGCCGACTCCTCGGGTTCGATCTGCCCGTTTCCACGGGCAACATAGACCAGGACAGCGGCAATCAGAAACTTGGAATCGTACTCGGTGATCTCGTCACCGGCTTCGACGACAAGCTTGTTGCCTTCCAGTCGTGATACGAGAATGTCATCGCTCATCGGACGCTACTTTGTCGGGTATTTCTTGCGCATCAGTTTAACGGAATCGTCGATAAGTTTTTGCAGTACTTTTTCGTCCACATCGGAAAGCCGGTTGATATAGAGGCAGCTTTTCCCGGTCTTGTACTTGCCGAGTTTTTTCATCAGGCCCCCGAAACTTGCAAATCCGGGCATGATGTACACGGAAATCGACTGCTTGCGCGGCGAGAACCCCGTGATCATGAAATCGCCTTCCCGGCCGCTGGCATACCTGTAGTGATACTCACCGTAACCGACGATGCCTGGCCCCCACATTCGTGCATTCTTGCCGGTCGCCTTGCGCATCATCGCCGCGATCTTTTTGACATCCGCACGCCTGCCCGTGTCATCGATACCATTGATGAATTCAGTAACGCTCTGTCTGTTGGGCCTGGTCTTGTTGTCGGCCATGACTACTCCTTGTGCGACGTCCCAAACAGTCGGTCTCCCGCGTCACCGAGCCCCGGCACGATGTACTTCTTTTCGTCCAGTCTGTCATCGATCGCCGCGGCATAAATGGGAACGTCCGGGTGTTTGGACTCGACCAGCGCAATCCCTTCCGGACAAGTCACAATGCAAATCACCACAATGCTGTCTGCGCCATGTTCTTTCAGCATATCAATGGTTGCGACAGTCGATCCACCAGTCGCCAGCATGGGATCGATAATAATGCAGGTACCGCCTTTTATTTGCGGTGGAAATCGCTCGTAGTAAGTAACCGGTTTCTTGGTTTCTTCATCTCGATACAGGCCGACGAATCCGACACGTGCAGTGGGAACAAGCTCAAGGATACCTTCCAGCATACCAACGCCGGCACGCAATATGGGAACGACGACGACATCTGTATCGATTTTTCGGCAGGTCGCTTCGGCGACCGGCGTTTGTACCTTGACAACCTTCGTCTTGATGTTTTTCAAGGCTTCATAACAAATGAATTTCGTGATCTCCGTTGCAAGCTCACGGAATCGCTTGTGGCCCGTATCGACATTACGAATGATCGCGAGCTTGTGCTGCACGCAGGGGTGGTCAATCAATACTGCCATTGGGACTTCTCCAGTTCCGGTCAGGCAACTTCCGACCAGATTGCAAATTCGGTACCGGTGGGATCAACAAAATGAAATCTCCGACCGCCGGGAAACGAAAAAATCGGTTGGGATATGGTTGCGCCCAGTTCCTGTACGCGCTCATGATCCCGCTCAAGATCCTCGCTGAAAAAAACGACCAGCACACCACTGGCCGGAGCCGCTTCATGAGCACGGCGAAAACCGCCATCGAGGCGACCGTCATTGAAACTCATGTAGTCCTCACCGTACGAAACAAAGGTCCAGCCGAACAGCGCCTCGAAAAAACGGCGTGCCTCGGTAAGGTCGGTGACCGGAATCTCGATATAGTCGATTCGATTTTCCTTGCGCATACCTGCTCCTGTAGCCACTAGGGCCCCTTGAGTCTCAATATTGGCCGCTCGGCAGTCACCAGTACGGTGCCGAAAGGCCCGAAAATTTCGTATTGCCCGTTATCAAGTCGCCGTAGACCTTCGATCAGGCCATGCTTCAGCCCCCTGACCACCTCGGCGGGGGCTGCCTCAGCCCCGCCGACGACACTGAGCGCTTCACAATACGGAAATTCAATGATGGCGGGTCTAATACAGAATTTTTCCGCCGGTCGTGGCTTCTCGTAAAATGGATGGTCTTCCGTCAGAAAAAGATCGATATCGATAAGCAGCAGCTCGGATTTCAGGCTCCACGAGAGGACAAACGACTGCTTCAGGTCGACCGCGGCGAACTCGCGCAGCTGTCGCCAGTCAGTCTGCATCGAGATTCGTATCCATGACGACAACGTTCGATGCGTTTTGCAAAGGATTGTTCACGATCCCCCCTCTATTCTTGCTGCACGGGAGTATAACTCACGCAAACGTCGCCGCGACCCAGACACCGATGTAGTGAGAAAGGACGACAACCAGCACGGCGATACCAAGGTGCTCCAGGATAATGGCCCAGGGCGGCTCGCCCTGGGCGCGCGCCAGGAAATAACTCAACACCGTAATCACGGTCATACCCCAAACAATGGACGCCAGCACCGCCGGCGCGAGCGGCAGCAGCAACAGTGGAATCGCGAAGCTGAGTGCGAACACGAGCTTGGTGAAGAACGTCGTAAACGTTGCCGCCCAGACATGGTCATGATCAGTATCCGGATCGGCTTCCTCGGCAAGATGAATGCCCATCGCATCCGACATGGAATCCGCCACGGCGATTACCAGGATACCGCCGAGCACTGCCGTGAGCGACCGGGTACCGGCGTTAAGACCGACGATCAACCCGAGCGTCGTGATCACGCCCGACGTGGCGCCGAAAAACAGCCCCGTTCTTGCACCGGCACTCCTGAGAAAATCCATCATTGTTTGCTATTCCTGTAGGGCCATACTGTAAAGACTGATTTTTTTGCTGTCGCCTGGCATCGTCACCATACGCTCGAAATGCAGCCCAAGTTTTTCAATGAGACCGATCGATGGCCCGTTTTGTGGCGACACAATTGCATGCAAAGTTTCAAGCGCGAGTTCGTCGCGCGCGTAACGCACAACTTCGATCGCAGCCTCGCCGGCGTAACCCATTCCGCGATAGTCGGGCAGCAACGAAAAGCCAATATCGGGATCGTCGAAATTTTCGCGACGGAAGAGGCCACAAATCCCGATTTGGTCGCCGCTTGACTTCAAGGTCAGGCTGTAGGGACCGTACCCATAATCTGCAAACAGCTTTTCTGCACCCAAAGCGACGGCTTCGCGTGCCTGTTCGAGCGTCCGTATGCCACGGTCGGCAACATTCCGAATAAAAGTCGGATCGTTCCAGATGGCCAGCATCAGTGCTGCGTCATCGACGGTGACCGGCCGCAGGTAGAGGCGCGCGGTTTCAAACTGACGTTCGGGCGCCATTAGTGCAAAAGCCCGCCCAGCCGACAACGCGATGCCGCTGCAACCCGTACTACCCAGATTGAAATGTCCATCCTGCCTCCTGGTTCCGATCCATGGCTATTCCGGATGTCGCTAACCGAGTTTCCGAATTCCGATCGCATGGCGAATTTGCTTGATGTAAGGAACAGCAACCTCCCGCGCACGCGCCGCGCCCTTTTGCAACTCGGCCTCGACGTCAGCAGGGCTTGCCAACAGGCGCTCATACTCTTCACGCGCGGGCCCGATATGGTCGTTGATGTATTCAAACAGGGTTTGTTTCATTGTGCCCCAGGCGACGCCATCGGCGTACTGCTGCTCGACTGCCGCCGTCTCTTCGGGAGTGGCGAACGCTTTGTAAATATCGAACAGCGTGCTGTCGGCGGTGTCTTTCGGCTCGCCGGGCTCCAGGCTGTTTGTCTTGATCTTCATGATCAGCTTGCGGAGCTTTTTCTCGGGCGCAAACAGCGGAATCGTGTTGTTGTAACTCTTCGACATCTTGCGGCCGTCGAGTCCCGCCAATGTCGCCGTGTGATCGTCAATCACGGGTTCCGGTAATACCAGGACCTCGCCAAAATGGTGGTTAAACCGCTGCGCGATATCCCGCGCCATTTCAACATGCTGCTTCTGGTCCCGGCCCACCGGCACCTTCGTTGCGCGAAACATCAGGATGTCTGCGGCCATCAGGATCGGATAACTGTACAAGGCCATCGTGATGCCCTTGTCCGGATCATTGTCGCTGCCATTTTCGAGATTCGCCTGCACCGCTGCCTTGTAGGAATGTGCACGATTCATCAGGCCCTTGGCTGTCATGCTGGTGAGGATCCAGGTCAGCTCGGGAATTTCGGGGATGTCCGATTGCCGGTATAACACCGAGTTTTCGGTGTCCATTCCAAGCGCCAGCCACGCGGCAGCAATTTCCAGCGTCGACTGGCTGATCTTGTCAGGGTCTTCGTTTTTTGCGAGGGCATGGAAATCAGCAAGAAAATAAAAATTCTTCTTTGACACGTCCCTGCTCGCCGCAATGCTCGGCCGGATCGCTCCGACATAATTGCCGATATGCGGCGTTCCCGTTGTGGTAATGCCGGTGAGATATATCTCGTCTGCCATCCCTAGTATCCCGCTGCCTGTCCGTCTTTGCGCACTTCGCTGGCGCCATAGTACACGCCCTGCTCCTTGTCCCACATGATGGCTTGGTAACCGCCAAAACTGCCATTGCTGTCACCGAGCGTGTGCCCCAGGCGTTCGAGCTCTTTGCGGGTCTCATCGCTGAACGTTGATTCAAGGTGCAGCACCCCGCCATCCGTCATGACAGAACCGGTCGGCTGAGAGGAACCGATGTGATTAACTCGCGCCGCATCACCTGCTTCCTGCAAATTCATTCCAAAGTCGACCATATTGACGATGACCTGCACATGGCCCTGCGGCTGCATGGCACCACCCATCAGTCCGAAGCTGATCAGTGGTTCACCGTCCTTCATGACGAATGCCGGAATGATCGTGTGAAAGGGCCGTTTACCACCCGCGATGACGTTTGCATGATCGGGATCAAGTGAAAACAACTCGGCACGATCCTGAAGCACAAAACCAAGATTACCGGGTGTCATTCCGGAACCCATACCGCGGTAGTTACTCTGTATCAGCGACACCATGTTGCCGTCCACGTCCGCAACCGTCAGGTAGATCGTGTCGCCCTGCTCAAGTTTTGCGTCACCGGCCGGCAGTGACTTTGCAGCCCTGTTCGGGTTGATCAGCTTGCGTCGCTCGTCGGCGTAGCGCTTCGATATCAACGTCTCCACCGGAACATCAACGAAGTCCATATCCGCGTAGTATTTTGCGCGATCTTCAAATGCGAGTTTTTTTGCCTCAACCAGCGTGTGCAAGTACTCGACACTTCCGAACCCCATCGATTTCAAGTCGTAGGCCTCAAGCAAATTAAGCATTTGCAGCGCGGCAATGCCCTGACCGTTCGGCGGCAATTCGTATACGTCCCAGCCGCGATAGTTTGTCGAAACAGGCGTAACCCATTCGGATTCGTGCTCTGCCAGGTCTTCATAGCTGAGCAATCCACCTTGCTCGGCCATGTAAGCATCGATTCGGCGTGCAATGCTGCCCTTGTAAAACTCGTCGCGTCCTTTCTCTGCGATAAGTTCCAGCGTATCGGCCAGGCGTGGGTTCCTGAACATCTCGCCTTTTTGCGGCACATGTCCGTTGGGCATGTAGGTCTCCCTGAACCCCGGGTAATGCCCGATGCGTGCTTCGTTACTCTTGAAGTAGTGTGCGATGACTTCTGAAACCGGAAACCCTTCGCGAGCATAAGCAATCGTGGGCGCCAGGATCTCTTGCATATTGAGCCTGCCGAATCGGGCATGAAGCTCGAACCAGCCATCGACAGCGCCCGGCACGCTGACTGGCAGTGGTCCGTAGGGCGGGATACTTTCGATGCCGCGTTCGCGGAAATAGTCGAGTGTCATGGCCTTTGGTGCCCGGCCCGAAGCGTTCAGGCCAACCAGCTCTTTCTTTTCAGCATCCCAGACGATCGCGAACAGATCACCACCGATGCCGTTGCCGGTCGGTTCCATCAGTCCCAGTGCCGCGTTGGCGGCAATCGCCGCATCCACAGCACTGCCGCCTGCTTTCAGAATATCGAGGGCTATCTGGGTCGCCAGGGGCTGGCTGGTCGCGGCCATGCCGTGCGGCGCGATCACTTCAGATCGGGAGGCGTGAGCGAGCCCCGTTACCCGATCGTAGCCAGGCTCAGGTGCCGCCATTGTCGTCGCTCCCACTACTAAACATACGATACCAATCCAATATTCCCTTCCGTTCATGCCCTGCTCCGCTTGCGATATAGGCCCCGGCCCGGCTGATGCGAGCCGCTTATGATGGCACTCGCCGCCGGTGGCGGCAACAAGGTATGATTTGCCGATGAAAGCAGACTACTCCGACACGAATCCGGCGCTGGGCGCTTTGTACGCTCCGCACATCGAAACGCTGGCTTATCGCCACGATCACGCACTCTCAAGGGCAGGCGCAAGTCATGCGGTGATTTACTCGGGCAATCCGAAAGTCGCGTTTCTCGACGACTACCATTTGCCCTTCAAACCCAATCCGCATTTCGTAAGCTGGGCACCGCTGACAAGCCTGCCGTTTTCCTACATCGTATATACGCCAGGTAAAAAGCCTGTCCTGATCTACTACCAGCCGCACGACTACTGGCATGTCGTTCCGGGTACACCGGCGGGTTATTGGACGGCGCATTTCGATATTCGCATCGTGCACTCAATTGATGAGGTCGCGGCGCATTTACCAGCGCGCGACAAGTGCATCCTGATCGGAGAAATCGACGACAAGGCCCTGGCCTTCGACATTGACCGCATCAATCCAACGACTGCGATCAATATCCTGCACTATGCTCGCGGCATCAAGACGGCCTACGAGATTGAGGTGATGCGTTTGGCATCGTATCGAGGCGCCTGTGGGCACCGGGCGGCCGAGGCCGCTTTTCGTGCCGGCGCGTCCGAGTTCGATATTCACCGGGCCTACTGCAAGGCGGTCAGTCTCACCGAGCCGGAACTGCCCTACAACAACATCGTGGCGCTGAACCGGCACGGTGCAATTCTGCATTACACGCATCTGGATCGAGAGGCACCGGATGAGTCCCGTTCGTTCCTGATCGATGCCGGCGCGCAGGTACACGGTTATGCGTCCGACATCACGCGCACCTACTCTTTCAATGATGAACGATTCCAGGCCCTCATTGATCGTATGGATGCCATGCAGTTGGCGATTGTCGACAGGGTCCGGGCGGGTATCGATTACCGGGAATTGCATGTCGAGAACCACAGGATGCTCGCCGAGATTCTGGTAGAAGCCGAGCTTGCGACCGGCGGACCCGACACATTGCTGGAAACCGGCGTGACGGCGGCATTTTTTCCTCACGGCCTCGGCCACCTGCTCGGCATCCAGGTACACGACGTCGGCGGTTTCATGGACAGTGAGTCCGGTACCACGATCGATCCGCCAAGCGGCCATCCGTACTTGCGACTGACGCGGGTGCTTGAGGAAGACATGGTCCTCACTATCGAGCCAGGACTCTATGTAATCGATATGTTGCTAGAAGAACTGCGCGGGACGCCGGCGGAGAACCACGTCAATTGGAATACAGTTGACTGGCTGCGGCCCTTCGGCGGCATTCGTATTGAGGACAATGTACGGGTGATGGCTGACGGCAGTCAGAATCTGACACGTGAGGCCTTCGCTGCCACCTGATAGGCGTGCATGGAATCAGTCGCCACGCCGCATTGGCGCATGCTCCTTTGTGAATTCGGCGTATGGTCCGGGCGCAACGCGCTCGTGGGCCGCATTATTACCCAGCGTTCGCGCGATTCTTCTCGGCTTTCAGTCTCGCCTTGACCTTCGCACCCTTGCGTTCGAGCATCGGCACAACCAGCGGCCGCAGTCCGGGGAACAGGTACATCAGGGTGGTCAGATAACCGCTCAATCTCGGCATCGAGAGTTCGACCTGCCGGTTGCCGCACAAATCGAGGATCGCCTGAGCAACGTCCTCCGCGGTACTGATGGGCTGGGACAACGTCAGGTTTGACGTGGCGTCGAGATCAGCCATGATGAAACCGGTGTCGATAGGTCCGGGAGACACGATCGCCAGCTTGATCCCGGTATCGGCAAGCTCTGCGCCGAGAGCATAAGTGAAGGCACGCAGACCGGCCTTGCTCGCCGCATAGGTCGCGCTGCCAGGTACCGGCGTACGCCCGGCCAGCGAGCCAACATTAACAATCACACCGCCACCAGCTTCTCGAAGATACGGAATCGCAAGGCGACTCAGTATGATCGGTGCTTTGAGGTTCACATCGATTATCAGGCCGAGTTCACTCGCCTCGACATCGGTGACATTACCGCGTTTGTGGTAACCCGCATTGTTGACCAGCACATCAACGCGACCGAAATCGAACGAGGCTTTCTTGAACAGGTCGACGCATGCATCCGCGTCGGCAACGTCCATCGCAAAGATTTCCACACGGGTCTTCTCACGCAATTCCTCTGCGATTGCTTCCAGCTTTTTCTTGTTTCGCGCGACAAGTACGAGATTCGCCCCGGCCTCTGCAAACATTCGCGCCGTTGCCGCACCAACGCCCTCGGAGCCACCCGTGATGATCACGGTCTTGTTATTGAAAATCATGTGGGGATATTACAGGCTGCGCCGGGTAGCCGCGAGAAAAACTAGAAGCTGAAGTAACTCTTGATTTTTTTCCACAGGCTGGGTTCCCAGCCATAGACGTCAAGTTGATCAGGGTCCAGTGTTGCGACCGGCATCGTTGTGTCAGGCCGAAGAACTTCGTTGGCAGCAGCGTCGTCCGGGTGTAACTCAAGCCCCCCCTTCCTGACGTCACCCGATTTCGTCAAACCGTCAACCGCGAGACTCAGGTAAGGCAATACCCCGTCATCGACAATATCGTCGAGAAACACGGCATCCGGATCAAAACACTCCTTGTCCAGGATGACGCAATCATCAAATGCCTTTTCGTTTGCGATCGTTCTGCCCCGGTATTGGTATCGTCAGTAACTTTAGGTTTTTCGATAAGAAATCGCTGTGAGCCGACTCACAAACAGACCAACACGCAGTTTCGATCGTAAAACCGTTTGTCCGACTCTTTTTCTTTTAAAAACAGCCATCTACGCCTTACTGAACACCTGCGCCAGTTATAAAAAAGCCGGGCATTGCCCGGCTTTATGCAATCCTTTCAAATCGCGTACTAGTCTTCGACAACCTGCTCGGGTGCCTTGTCAGTCAACATGACTATCGCCATCGGCGCATTGTCACCCGGACGCGGTGCTGTTTTCAGGATGCGAAGATAGCCGCCCGGACGTTCCTTGCAACGCGGGCCAATGTCGGAAAACAACTTCCCAACGGCTGCCTTGTCGCGCAGACGATCAAACGCCAGACGGCGATTAGCAACACTGTCTTCTTTCGCAAGTGTAATCAGGGGCTCCACGACGCGGCGCAGTTCTTTGGCTTTTGGCAGGGTCGTTTTGATCGTTTCGTGCATCAGCATCGACGTCGCCATGTTGCGATACATGGCCTTGCGATGTGAGCTGTTACGACCCAGTCGTCGACCGGATTTTCTATGGCGCATTTCTCTATCCTAACTATTCTTCGTTTGTCATCTCGGACCTGAGTCCCTGATGATTTACATCACGAGCTCATGCTCGGGACGCAGAGAGGCTGGTGGCCAGTTGTCCAGATGCATGCCCAGACCCAGACCGTGCCCTTCAAGCACTTCCTTAATTTCGGTAAGCGACTTCTTGCCCAGGTTTGGCGTACGCAGCAGTTCAACCTCGGTGCGTTGTACCAGGTCACCGATGTACATGATGTTTTCCGCCTTGAGGCAATTCGCCGAGCGAACCGTAAGCTCAAGTTCGTCAACAGGGCGCAGCAGGATCGGATCAACCTGGCTCTCGGCTTGCGTCGCCATGCCATCTTCCTGGCCTTGGAGGTCAACAAATACCGAAAGCTGATCTTTCAGAATGCTACCGGCACGGCGAATCGCTTCTTCAGGATCAATCGTGCCGTTGGTCTCAATTTCGATCAACAGCTTGTCGAGATCGGTACGCTGCTCCACGCGTGCGGACTCAACGCTGTAAGTAACGCGAACGACCGGGCTGAACGACGCATCGAGTTGCAGTCGGCCTATGGGGCCACCCTGCTCTTCGAATGAGGGACGCTGGGTCGCCGGACGGTAACCGCGACCGCGCTCGACCTTCAGGATCATGTTCAACTCGCCGGCCTTGGTCAGGTTTGCGATAACCAGGTCGGGATTCATGATTTCAACGTCATGATCGAGCTGGATGTCACCAGCCGTTACCGGGCCAGGGCCTTTCTTCGAAACACGCAGTTCGGCCGTGTCACGGGAATTCATCGTGACGGCAACCTGCTTCAGGCTCAGCAAGATGTCGACGACATCTTCCTGCACGCCTTCGATGCTCGTGTATTCGTGAAGCACGCCCTCGATCTCCGCTTCGGTGATCGCGGCTCCCGGCATAGAGGACAGCAGGATGCGACGCAGCGCATTACCCAGTGTATGTCCAAACCCACGCTCGAAAGGCTCGATGGTGACTTTCGCTTGCAGGTCGCTTTCCGGCGTTACCTTGACAACGCGCGGCTTCAAAAATTCGTGTACAGATTCTTGCATGGGTAAAAACCCTCCTGACTACTTCGAGTACAGCTCGACGACTAGGTTTTCGTTGATATCCGGGAGAATATCTTCCCGGTCCGGCAACGACGTCAAAACACCCGCCATCTTCTTGGTGTCGACATTGACCCACTCGGGCAAGCCAACTTGTCCTGCGATTTCCAACGCGCTCTGGATCCGCAGCTGTTTCTTCGCTTTTTCGCGAACCGTAACGGAATCACCCGCCTTAAGCTGGGCCGACGGAATGTTTACGATCTTGCCGTTGACTTCAATGCTCTTGTGACTGACAAGCTGGCGTGCTTCCGCACGCGTCGACGCAAAGCCCATTCGATAAACAACGTTATCGAGACGACCTTCGAGCAGGCGCAGCAGGTTCTCGCCGGTTGAGCCCTTCAACTGGGCCGAACGCTTGTAGTAATTGCGGAACTGTCGCTCCAGCACGCCGTACATACGGCGCAATTTCTGCTTCTCGCGAAGCTGCAGTCCGTATTCCGAAAGGCGTGGACGACGTTGTGCCGCACCGCCTGGAGGAACATCAAGCTTGCACTTCGACTCGAGCGGCCTTACGCCACTCTTGAGAAACAGGTCCGTACCTTCACGGCGGGACAGTTTACATTTTGGTCCTAAATATCTTGCCATTGTTCAGCCTCTACACGCGACGCTTTTTCGGCGGGCGACAGCCGTTATGAGGAATCGGTGTGACATCCTCAATATTTTGAATACGAAATCCGAGAGCATTCAATGCACGTACTGCAGACTCACGGCCGGGACCGGGCCCACGAACACGCACATCAACATTCTTCACGCCAAACTCGAGAGCCGCACGGCCCGCTTTGTCCGACGCAACCTGCGCTGCGAACGGGGTGGATTTACGAGAACCACGGAAACCACATCCACCGGCTGTTGCCCAAGAAAGCGCATTGCCCTGGCGATCGGTAATCGTGATGATCGTGTTGTTGAAGGAAGCATGAATGTGCGCTATTGCGTCAACAACGTGCTTTTTAACCTTCTTCTTTTTTACTTCTGCCATAGTTATTCTCGCGGCCCAGGGCCACTCCTACTATCGTTTAATCGGACGACGCGGGCCCTTGCGGGTACGCGCGTTGGTGCGAGTGCGTTGGCCGCGCAGCGGCAGACCGCGTCTGTGTCGGATTCCGCGGTATGACCCGAGATCCATCAAACGCTTGATATTCATTGACGTTTCACGGCGCAAATCACCTTCGACCGTGAAAATTGCGACTGCCGTACGTAACTTCGCCACTTCCGGTTCAGCAAGGTCCTTGACCTTGGTTTGCGGTGCAACGCCGGCCGCTTCGCAAATCTGCCTCGCGCGCGTGTTCCCGATACCGTAAATCGACGTCAGAGCAATCACGACGTGCTTCGCTAACGGAATATTTATGCCTGCTATACGTGCCACTTAACCTATCCTTATCTATAGACCGGGATTAACCCTGGCGCTGCTTGTGCCGTGCGTCAGAACTGCATATGACTCGTACGACACCGTTGCGGCGAACGATCTTGCAATTTCTGCAGATCTTTTTAATTGATGCTCTTACTTTCATGAGCTTTTCTCCAAAACGCTGACAGAATCAGCGTGCTTGTCCACCCTTGCCATAATTGCGCAGGTTAGCTTTCTGCATCATGCCGTCGTACTGGTGACTCATGGCATGTGCCTGCAACTGCGACATAAAGTCCATCGTGACCACGACCAGGATCAGCAGCGACGTGCCACCGAAACTGAACGGCATACTCGGGTAGAACATGCGAACGATCTCGGGAAGAAGGCAAACACCGGCGATATAAATCGCTCCCCAGAAGGTCAATCGGGTCAGAACTCTGTCAATGTATTCTGCGGTGTGCGCCCCCGGCCGAATACCCGGCAGGAACGCACCACCCTTCTTCAACTGATCAGCTGTCTCTTTCGAGTTGTACTGAAGCGCTGTGTAGAAGAAGCAGAAGAAAATAATCAACGCACCGTACATCAGTACGTACACAGGCTGTCCCGGTCCAAGGTTGGCGCCAATCGTCTGCAAAGCGCGTTGTACGGCCGTCGGGTTGGCCGCCTGGCCGAAAAACTGTGCAATCGTTGCCGGGAACATCAGGATACTCGAGGCAAAGATCGGCGGAATGACACCGGACATGTTGATCTTGAACGGCAGGTGCGTGCTTTGCGCCTGCATCATTTTGCGGCCCTGCTGCCGCCGTGCGTAGTTTACGGTGATACGGCGCTGTGCGCGCTCCATGTAGACGACAAATATGATGGCAGCAATACCGCCGATCAGCATCAGAATTGCCGTAACCGATGACATCTCCCCGCTGCGGACCAGCTCAGCTGTGCCGGCAATTGCGCCCGGCAATCCCGCCACGATGCTGGCGAGGATGATCATTGAAATACCGTTACCGATGCCGCGTTCGGTTATTTGTTCACCGAGCCACATCAGGAAGACTGTTCCCGTTACCAGAGTAATACAGGCGGTGATCATGAAGGACGGACCCGGATTGATCACGAAGCCCGGCTGGCTCTGCAGGAATGATGCTGCAGCTATCGACTGAAAACTTGCCAGGGCAACAGTGCCGTAGCGCGTGTACTTGACGATCTGGCGTCGGCCCTGCTCGCCTTCTTTACGAAGCTGCTCGAGGCTCGGCACGATGCGGCTCGCCATCTGCATGATGATCGACGACGAAATGTACGGAATGATACCGAGCGCAAAAATTCCGAAGCGTGACAGCGCGCCACCCGAAAACAGGTTGAAAGTCGCCAGCATGCCGCCGGCCTGCGAGTCGAAGTATTCTTTCAACGCAACAGGGTCCACGCCAGGTACCGGGATATAGGTACCCACGCGATAGACGATCAGCGCGCCGATGAGAAACATGAAGCGAACTTTCAGTTCGCCCAGTTTGCTCGCCTGCTTCGCGATATCTGCCGGACTTTGTTGGGGCTTCTTTGCCATACTTCCATTTGCGACCCGAGGGTCGCTCCTATACCTCTATGCTGCCGCCAGCTTTTTCGATCTCGGCGCGGGCACCCTTGGTGACCGCCAGACCTTTGAGCTTGACCGCTTTCTTGATTTCGCCGGACTTGATGACTTTGACTTTGGTCACAAACGCCGGAACCAGGTTGGCCGCTTTCAAGACGTCCATGTCGATCACATCGGCGGTCGGAATCTCGAGTTCGTGCAAACGCAATTCTGCAGTCAATCGAGCCATTCGCGAACGGAAGCCGACTTTCGGCAATCGACGCTGCAAGGGCATCTGGCCGCCTTCGAAGCCAACCTTGTGGAAACCACCCGACCGCGATTTCTGGCCTTTCTGCCCGCTACCGCTGGTCTTTCCCTGGCCCGCGGAATGTCCGCGACCCACGCGCTTGCCTACTTTCTTCGCACCTTTTCCAGGCGACAGTTCGTTCAGACGCATGTCAGACTTCCTCTACCGAAACCATGTACGAAATTTGATTAATCATGCCGCGGTTCTCCGGCGTATCAGCAACCGTTACCGTCTGGCGGATTTTTCTCAATCCCAGGCCCGCCACGCTGTCGCGGTGGCTTTTCAGGCGCCCGAACTTGCTCTTCAGCAGCGTGACCTTTAATTCTTTGGACTTCGCCATGATCTTGTCTCTAATGTCTCTTATTCACTTATCTTCGCGTTGAATATCAGGCGAGGATTTCCTTAACTTTCTTGCCGCGCTTCGCCGCAATGAATTGCGGAGAATGGATCTCTGCCAGACACTTGATCGTTGCGCGAACTACGTTGATTGGATTGCGTGAGCCGTAGCTCTTGGCGAGAACGTTTCGAACACCAGCCGCCTCCAATACAGCGCGCATCGCGCCACCGGCGATAACACCGGTACCTTCAGAAGCCGGTTGTACATAAACCAGTGTCGCACCGTGGCGGCCCTTCTTGGCGTATTGCAACGTGCCGTCGTTCAAATTGACGTTGATCATGTCTTTTCGCGCGGCTTGCATCGATTTCTGAATCGCAATCGGCACTTCACGCGCCTTGCCGTATCCGAAGCCAACCTTACCGGCGCCGTCACCAACAACAGTCAGTGCCGTGAAACCGAATTGGCGGCCACCTTTTACTACCTTGGCGACACGGTTGACGGTGACCAGTTTTTCAACAAAGTCATCGTTCGATTGGTTCTGATCGTTTCTTGCCATTTTATAGTCTCTTTTAAAACTTCAGTCCGGCTTCACGAGCCGCATCTGCCAACGCTTTTACGCGACCGTGGTAACGAAAGCCGGATCGGTCGAATGCAACGGTATCGACGCCGGCTGCCTTCGCTTTCTCTGCAATTCGTGCACCGACAATTGCTGCCGCCTTGATGTTGCCGCCATTCTTGATGCCTTTGCGAACCTCGGCTTCGAGCGTCGATGCTGAAGCCAGAATGCTCAGGCCGTCCGCCGCGATCACCTGCGCATAAATATGCCTCGGCGTGCGGTGAATACTCAGGCGAGTCGCCTCGAGTTCACGAATCTTGGCGCGGCCCCTTCGGGCACGGCGCAACCGGTTGTCTTTCTTGTTCAGTTTCATGGTGTAACCCTAATTATTTCTTCTTCGCTTCTTTCAAAACGACACGCTCGTTGGCGTATCGCACGCCCTTGCCCTTGTACGGCTCGGGTGGACGAAAGCGACGAATCTCTGCGGCAACCTGGCCCACTGACTGCTTGTCGGTTCCCTTGATTACGATTTCGGTCTGCGAAGGCGTTTCGATGTCGATTCCCTCCGGTGCCGCGTATACGACCGGGTGCGAGAAGCCGAGCTGCAGGTTCAGGTTCTTGCCCTGTGCCTGTGCGCGATAACCAACGCCAACCAGTTCCAGTTTTTTCTCAAATCCTTCCGAAACGCCTTGCGCCATATTAGCCATCAGCGAACGCATCGTGCCTGTCACCGCCATGGCGAATCGCGATCCGGAGCGCGGTGCAACGGAAAGCACACCCTCTTCCTGGCTGAGTTCAACCTCGGAGTTGAGCTCCATCGACAGCTGTCCCTTGCTACCTTTGAACGTAACAACGTTTCCGTCTTGTTTGAACTCAACGCCTTTCGGCAGCGTTACCGGTTCTTTTGCAATTCTTGACATAGTCTAAGTCTCTTTTCCGTAGGCTAAAGCGTTATGAAACGACGCAAATAACCTCACCGCCTATACCTTTCGCACGCGCCTGTCGATCGCTCATTACACCGGCAGACGTCGAAACGATTGCCACGCCCAGGCCACCCAGCACCTTCGGCAATTCGTCCTTGCCGCGGTAGATACGCAGCCCTGGTTTGCTCGAGCGTTGAATCTTCTCGATTACAGGTGCGCCTTCAAAGTACTTGAGCTCTATCGTGAGCTCAGCCTTTGCGCCATCATTCGTCGTTGTGAAACCGACGATGTAGCCCTCATCCTGCAATACGCTGGCAACAGCCTCTTTTGCTTTCGATGCGGGCATCGTGACGCTGGTTTTGCGTGCACCCTGGCCGTTACGAATACGGGTCAGCATGTCTGCGATTGGGTCGGTCATACTCATGATTTGTCTCCGCCTACCAGCTGGCTTTGGTCAGGCCGGGAATTGCGCCATTCATGGCGGCTTCACGCAGCTTGTTACGGCCGAGGCCGAATTTTCGATAAACACCGTGCGGGCGCCCCGTGATCGAACAACGATTTCGCTGTCGAATCGGGCTGCCGTCGCGTGGCAACTTGTTCAGCTTCGCCTGTGCAACAGCACGCTCGTCATCCGAGCTATTGATATTGCGCACGATCGCTTTCAGTGCCTTGCGTTTTTCGCTTTGCCGCGCGACCAGTTTGGCCCGCTTGGCTTCACGCATGATCATCGATGTCTTTGCCATTGGGTCTTCTCTATTTCTTGAAGGGGAAGTTAAACGCTTCGAGAAGCGCCTTGCCTTCCGCCGGGTTTCGCGCTGTCGTGGTAATGATGATGTCCATCCCACGCAGTGCATCAATTTCGTCGTAGTTGATTTCCGGGAAAATAATCTGTTCCCGTACGCCCATACTGTAATTGCCCTGCTTGTCGAACGATTTCGGGTTCAAACCGCGGAAATCGCGAATTCGCGGAATTGCGATATTGACGAGGCGATCCAGGAACTCGTACATACGTTCGCGGCGCAACGTGACCTTGCAGCCAATGGGCATGCCGTCACGAATCTTGAAACCAGCGACTGATTTCCGCGCGAGCGTAGTTACCGGCTGCTGACCTGCAATCTTCTGCATGTCTTCACGAGCCTTGTCCATGATCTTCTTGTCAGCAACCGCCTCACCAACGCCCATGTTGAGCGTGATCTTGGTGATCTTCGGCACTTCCATCGGATTCTTCAAACCGAGCTTTTGCTGTAACTGCCCAGCAATCTCGCTTTGATACTGTTCGTATAATCTAGCCATTACCGTCTCTTAAATGTCGACTACGTCGCCGCTCTGGAAAACACGCACTTTCTTGCCGTTCTCAACGCGGAAACCAACTCGTTCGCCCTTTTTCGTTTTCGGGTTGAACACGAGTACGTTCGAAATATCCAGCGGCATGCGGTGATCTTTAATGCCGCCCTGTTCGCCAATGTTCGGATTCGGCTTGACATGTTTCTTGGCGAGGTTAATACCCTCAACTTCAACACGGCCGTCCGCGAATACCTGCACGACAACGCCACGACGGCCCTTGTCTTTGCCGGTTCTTACGATGACTTCGTCGCCTTTTCTGATCTTATTCATAACTTAAATCCGTTCAGACCCGGGTCCTTACAGAACCTCTGGGGCCAGCGAAATAATTTTCATGAACTTACTGGTACGCAACTCGCGCGTAACCGGTCCAAAAATACGTGTACCAATTGGCTCAAGACGCGCATTCAGCAAAACAGCTGCGTTGCCGTCGAAGCGAATCAACGAACCGTCGGCACGTCGCACGCCCTTGCGTGTACGGACGACGACCGCGTTGTACACCTCGCCTTTCTTGACCTTGCCACGAGGAATCGCGTCTTTGACGCTTACCTTGATGACATCGCCTACACCGGCATACCGGCGCTTTGATCCGCCGAGTACCTTGATGCACTGCACACGGCGGGCACCTGAGTTGTCTGCCGCGTCCAGGACTGTCTGCATCTGAATCATGACTGCATCCTAAGTGTTGTTACTTGTCTGCCGCGCGTTCAATGACGTCGACGACTGACCAAGACTTGTTCTTCGAAATCGGACGACACTCCGAGATCGCAACGCGATCGCCCGGCTTGCACTGGTTCGTAGCGTCGTGTGCCATGACTTTCGATGTACGGCGAATGTACTTGCCGTAAACCGGGTGCTTAATCAGGCGCTCGATCGCAACGGATACAGTTTTGTCCATCTTGTCGCTTACGACACGACCGACAATTGTGCGTTGTGCTTTGGTTTCTTCACTCATTTCGCTTCACCCGCCGCACGAGAAAGTTCATTGAGAACCGTCTTAACGCGCGCGATATCTTTTTTAACGCGGCTGTGTTGATGCACCTGTGTCAGCTCACCGGTTGCCTGCTGCATACGCAGGTTGAACTGCTCGCGACGCAACGCAACGAGCTCGTCGTTGAGTTCATCCACTGACTTAGCGCGGAGATCTGCTGCTTTCATCACATCACCTGCCGTCTGACAAATGTGGTACCAAACGGCAGCTTCGCAGCAGCCAGGCGGAACGCTTCGCGAGCGATCTCTTCAGTAACACCTTCCATTTCATAGAGGACACGGCCGGGCTGAATCTGGCAAACCCAATATTCAACGTTACCCTTGCCCTTACCCTGGCGTACCTCAAGCGGCTTTTTGGAGATCGGCTTATCCGGGAATACCCGAATCCAGATCTTTCCGCCACGCTTGATGTGACGCGTCATTGCTCGACGAGCTGCCTCAATCTGACGTGCCGTCAGACGACCGCGGTCGGTCGCTTTAAGACCAAACTCACCGAACGAAACATTGCTTCCGCGCAGCGCCAGGCCGCGGTTGCGCCCCTTGAACTGCTTGCGAAATTTTGTGCGTTTTGGCTGTAGCATCTTGTTCTACCAATCTTTGTTTATGAGCGTGCCGCTTTTGCTTCGGCCGGCTCTGCTGCAACGACTTCAGGCTTGTCAAAGACTTCGCCCTTGAAAATCCATACCTTCACGCCAATCACGCCGTACGTCGTGCGCGCCTCGGCCGTGCCGTAATCGATATCCGCACGCAACGTATGCAGCGGAACCCGACCCTCGCGATACCATTCCGAACGCGCGATCTCGGCGCCATTCAGTCGACCGCCAACCTTGACCTTGATTCCCTCGGCACCGACACGCATCGTGTTGGTTACCGCACGCTTCATTGCACGGCGGAACATGACGCGTCGCTCGAGCTGCTGTGCGATGCCTTCCGCGACCAGCGTTGCATCGAGTTCTGGCTTACGCACTTCGTTGATGTTGATGCGGACATCCTGGATGGCCATACCAATCAACGACGACACTTCGGCGCGAAGCTTTTCGATATCTTCGCCTTTCTTGCCGATCACAATACCCGGACGTGCCGTATGAATCGTGATGTTGCACTTCTTCGACGGACGCTCGATAGCAATGTGGCTGACCGAGGCATCTTTCAGCTTTTTCTTGATGAAAACGCGAATCTTGTGATCTGCACTGATGTACTCAGGGAAGGTCTTGGAATCTGCGTACCATTTCGAAGCCCAATCCTTGACGATGCCGAGGCGTATTCCTGTTGGATGTACTTTCTGGCCCATATTACTTCTCGTCTCCGACCCGGATAGTGATGTGGCTGTTGCGCTTGATAATTCGTGCGCCACGACCCTTGGCACGAGCACGGAAACGTCGGAACGTCGGTGCCTCGTTAACTTCGATTGTCGCGACTTTCAATTCGTCGATATCCGCTCCATGATTGTGCTCGGCGTTAGCCACTGCCGACTCCAGCACTTTCTTGACGATGCGGGCACTCTTCTTCGGCGAAAACGTCAGGGTACGCAAAGCCTCATCAACGGACTTGCCGCGAATGATGTCCGCAACGAGCCTGCATTTCTGCGGCGAAATCCTTGCGTATCTAAGTGTTGCTGCAACGTGCATCACGCGACCCCTTATTTCGTTTTCCGGTCACCGGAGTGACCGCGGAACGTGCGGGTCATCGAAAACTCACCGAGTTTGTGACCAACCATGTTCTCTGAAATCAATACCGGCACGTGCTGACGACCGTTATGAACGGCAATTGTCAGGCCAACCATGTCCGGCAATACCATAGAACGACGCGACCAGGTCTTGAT
>DDIP01000288.1:26961-27231 GCA_002338605.1 Proteobacteria bacterium UBA1847
AACGACGCGACCAGGTCTTGATCGGACGGCGGTCGTTCGCTTTCGCTGCTGCGGCTACCTTTTTCGCCAGATGATTATCGACGAACGGGCCCTTTCTTACGCTACGCGGCATTCTTAAAATCCTTTACTTGCGCTTCTTGCGACGGCGGACAATCATGCCGTCCGTACGCTTGTTTGAACGAGTTTTCTTACCCTTCGTCGGCAGCCCCCATGGGCTCACCGGATGACGTCCACCGGACGTGCGACCCTCACCACCACCGTGCGGGTGGT
>DDIP01000288.1:27327-27709 GCA_002338605.1 Proteobacteria bacterium UBA1847
CACCACCACCGTGCGGGTGGTCAACCGGGTTCATCGCAACACCGCGAACCGTCGGGCGAACACCTCTCCAGCGCTTCGCGCCGGCCTTGCCGAGCTTTCTCAGGTTGTGCTCGCCGTGACCGACTTCGCCAATCGTTGCACGGCAGTCGACATGAATTCGGCGAGTTTCGCCAGAGCGCAAACGCACCGTTGCGTAGGCACCTTCACGAGCTGCGAGCTGTGCGGAACCACCGGCCGAGCGAATCAGCTGACCGCCCTTGCCTGGCTTCATTTCAATATTATGAACCGTTGTACCAACCGGAATCGCTCGAATCGGCAGGGCATTACCCGGCTCAATCGGTGCGTCTTCGCCGCTGATCAGCCGTGTTCCGGCAGCCACACC
>DDIP01000288.1:27863-32383 GCA_002338605.1 Proteobacteria bacterium UBA1847
CATACTTGATCAATGCAATATGTGCGCTGCGATTCGGATCGTATTCGAGCCGCTCGACAACACCTGCAATACCATCCTTGTCACGCTTGAAGTCGATGACGCGGTAATGCTGCTTGTGACCACCACCCTGGTGACGAACGGTGATTCGTCCGTTGTTATTGCGGCCACCGTTCCTGGACTTCTTCTCGAGAAGCGCAGCATGCGGCTTGCCTTTGTGCAATTCGGGCGTCTTTACCGAAACGACAAAACGTCGTCCTGGTGATGTCGGTTTCGATTTATGCAATGACACAACCGTTCCCCTATTCCGTGCCGAAGAGCTCTTCGATGGACGTACCATCGGCGAGCTTCACGTAAGCTTTTTTCCAGTCCGGGCGACGACCGTGCGTTTGCTGGAAGCGCTTGGTCTTGCCTTTTACGTTCACTACCTGAACGTTCTCGACTTTGACTTCAAACAGCAGCTCTACAGCCTGTGCCACTTCTTTCTTCGTCGCATCGGAGCGGACTTTCAATACAACCTGGTTTTTCTCGGCTGCAACATGCGCTTTTTCCGACATGTGCGGGCCACGAATAACCGTCATTAATCTTTCCTGATGCAGAGCTCGACTCATGACAGGCGCTCCTCAATCAGCTTCAACGCCGGCAATGTCACCAGCACCTTTTCGAATCGAATCAGTACAACCGGGTCCATCGACGCAACATCGCAAATACCGACATCCGGCAGGTTGCGCGCGGCGAGGAACAGCTTCTCGTCGAATGCCTCGTTCAGGATCAATACGTTTTTCAGCTCGTACTCTTTGAGCTTCGTGGCCAGCAGCTTGGTCTTTGGCGCCTCGATCGTAAGATCGTTGACGATGACCAGGCGGTCCTGACGCACCAACTCGGACAGCATCGAGCGCAGTGCGGCCCGATACATCTTCTTGTTGACCTTCTGCTCGAAGTTGCGCGGCTTGGCAGCAAACGTACGGCCACCACCAACCCAAATCGGGCTGCGGATAGTGCCGGCTCGGGCGCGACCCGTACCTTTCTGGTTCCATGGCTTGGCGCCACCACCGCGAACTGCAGCGCGATTCTTCTGCGCCTTCGTTCCGGCCCGGCCACCTGCGAGGTACGCAGTCACAACCTGGTGAACGAGCGCCTCGTTAAATTCTGCGCCAAACGCAGCCTCCGCAACGTCAACGGAACCCTTGTCCTGAAGTTTCAATTTCATTTGCACGCCCCCTACTTCTTGGACTTGATTGCAGGACGAACAAAGACAGAACCACCGCGATGACCGGGGACAGCGCCTTTGACCAGGAGCAGGTTGCGCTCGGCATCAACACGCACAACCTCAAGGTTCTGCACGGTGCGGCGAACATTACCCATGTGACCCGACATTTTCTTGCCCTTGAAAACGCGACCGGGTGTCTGGTTCTGACCAATGGATCCGGGAGCACGATGCGAAAGCGAGTTACCGTGCGTCGCGTCCTGCATGCTGAAGTTCCAGCGCTTGATAGCGCCGGCAAAACCCTTACCAATCGTCGTACCAATAACGTCGACTTTCTGGCCGGCCTCGAAGAGATCAACCTTCAGTTCGTTACCAACCTCGAATTCGCCGGCAGCGCCGTCTTCCAGGCGCAACTCCATCAATAGGTCGCCGGCTTCAACCTTGGCTGATGCGAAGTGGCCGGCTTCAGGCTTACTCACGCGGGAGGCTTTACGGCTACCGGCTGCAACCTGCAGCGCAGAATAGCCATCGCTCTCAGGCGTTTTCACCTGGGTGATTCGGTTTGGCTGTGCCTCAATTACGGTAACCGGGATAGATTCTCCGTCATCCGTAAAGACACGTGTCATGCCGCGCTTGCGGCCAACAAGACCCATTGTCATTTTCAAAACCTCGCACCGACTTCGATTGGTCAGTGACAATCTCAAAATTTAAAATTTTCACTGCGGCCACTTCGATTGGCGACCACTGTATTTTCATTCTGTTCAGACATGCGAAAGGGCCAGCCATCGCTGAGGACCTTGTCCTCTGTGCTCTGGGGCTGACCCAAGCTCCGATCCGGTCATTACAGCCGGTTCGGCAGTTCCGGGATTTGCCGTGTCACCCTCGGTTTCCTGGCGACTGGTATTCTGCTGTCCTGCTATTGGCCGACTCCCGGTCCGGCCAATTCAGCGAGCCCGCAATTATACGACTCCTAAGGCTTATTACAAGCGGGATGCGGGGTTTTTTCTAACTATTTTCTGGGGCGGCTCGTGCCATTAGAATCAATGACTTAGGCTGACAGTCCGTGGTCGGTCTGGAAAGACCTGTCTAGGAATGGCTCCCTTCGGTCCCGTCGAGCGGGATCAAGATCCGCTTTATTTCCTGACAGGTCTTTCCAGACCGCCCAATAGCGCTGGAAACCTGCTCAAGATCTTGGCGGACAGTGCGACAAGCTAATTGTCAGGCACGTGGCCGAGATATGTGTGACGGGAAATAAAGCGGACCGAAGGGAGCCATTCCCAGTCACACATATGTCGGCCGCGGGCCGATCGTTATTAGAACGCCGACCTAGTTCAGTTTGATCTGAACATCCACACCGGCAGGCAGCTCAAGCTTCATCAAAGCATCAACTGTCTTGTCGGTGGGATCCACAATATCCATCAAGCGCTTGTGTGTCCGAATCTCGTACTGATCCCGAGCATCCTTATTCACATGCGGCGAGACAAGAATCGTAAAACGCTCTTTTCTCATCGGCAACGGAATAGGACCCTTGACCGTAGCGCCGGTGCGCTTCGCGGTATCAACGATCTCGCGGGCTGAATTGTCGATCAAACGATGATCGAAGGCTTTCAGGCGGATTCTGATGTTTTGATTGCTCATAATGTTTTCCAATGCGCGGCCTGATGACCGCTCCTGCGGTTACTCGATGACTTTGGCGACAACACCGGCGCCGACGGTACGACCGCCTTCGCGAATGGCGAAACGCAGTCCGTCTTCCATGGCGATCGGTGCGATCAGGTCAACGACCATCTGCACGTTATCACCCGGCATGACCATTTCCGTGCCTTCCGGCAACTCAACCGCACCCGTGACATCCGTCGTGCGGAAATAAAACTGCGGACGATAGCCCTTGAAGAACGGCGTGTGGCGACCACCCTCGTCTTTGGTCAGAATGTAAACTTCTGCCTCGAACTTGGTGTGCGGCGTAATTGAACCCGGCTTCGCCAGTACCTGGCCGCGCTCGACTTCTTCGCGCTTCGTGCCGCGCAGCAACACACCAACGTTGTCGCCAGCCTCACCGCGATCCAGAAGCTTCCTGAACATCTCAACGCCCGTGCAGGTCGTCTTCTGCGTGTCCTTGATACCCACAATCGCAAGCTCATCGCCCACGTTAACCACGCCGCGCTCGATGCGACCCGTGACAACCGTACCGCGACCCGAAATCGAGAACACGTCCTCAACCGGCATCAGGAAATCACCGTCAATGGCGCGCTCCGGCTGCGGAATGTAGCTGTCCATCGCTTCAACCAGCTTGATCACTGAAGGAACACCAATGTCCGAGGCATCACCTTCAAACGCCTTCAGCGCAGAACCCGTAATGATCGGCGTGTCGTCGCCCGGGAACTCGTAGGTCGACAGAAGATCGCGGATCTCCATCTCAACCAGCTCCAGCAACTCTTCGTCGTCAACCTGGTCGGCCTTGTTCATGTACACAACAATGTAAGGAACACCGACCTGGCGTGCCAGAAGAATGTGCTCGCGCGTCTGCGGCATCGGGCCGTCAGCCGCACTCACAACCAGGATCGCTCCGTCCATCTGCGCCGCACCCGTGATCATGTTCTTCACATAGTCCGCGTGTCCCGGGCAGTCAACGTGAGCGTAATGTCGGTTCTGGCTCTCGTACTCAACGTGCGCCGTCGCAATCGTGATACCACGCTCGCGCTCTTCGGGGGCATTATCGATCTGGTCGTACGCCGATACCGCACCACCGTGAAGCTCAGCCATGCACTTCGTCAGTGCCGCCGTCAGCGTCGTCTTGCCATGATCCACGTGGCCAATCGTGCCAACGTTCACATGTGGCTTGGTTCTTTCAAATTTTTCTTTAGACATTGTTCCGGTTCCTGCGCCTATTGAGTACTTTAAAAAACGTTCGCGGCTGTTAACCGCTCCTTCTGGAGCCCACACCCGGATTTGAACCGGGGACCTCTTCCTTACCAAGGAAGTGCTCTGCCCCTGAGCTANNTTTCAAATTTTTCTTTAGACATATCCTGATCTCTCGCCGTTTAACCTTTCTTGATAACAGTATCGGCCACATTCTGTGGGACTTCCGAGTACTTCTCAAACTCCATTGAATACACTGCACGTCCCTGGCTCATTGAGCGCAGGTCGGTTGCATAGCCGAACATTTCAGCCAGCGGTACTTCGGCACGAATGGTCTTACCCGAAGGCGTATCATCCATGCCCTGCGGCAGACCGCGACGACGATTCAAATCGCCCATCACGTCTCCCATATACTCTTCCGGCGTTACCACCTCTACTTTCATGATCGGCTCCAGCA
>DDIP01000253.1:0-7978 GCA_002338605.1 Proteobacteria bacterium UBA1847
TCAGGCCGCCGGCCTCCCGAACACGTTTTTCCACGCCGCGCAGATAGCCGTCCAGTACGTCCGGAACGCAGCTTGAGCAGAATGCGGAATCGACGATGAATGCGGCGAGCGGATGACCGGCCGCTTCAAGGTCGGCAATGGCGCGATCCGCGTCACTTGCGTAGCGCCCGGCGACATCCGGAGCCGGGTCCCGATAAGGATCGGGGACCGCCAGGCCCTGCAGGAAGTCCGGCAGCTTGACGTCCGGGTGTCCGGGTGAGAACAGGCGTATGGGATCGGTAATGCCGTGGTAGGCATCTTCCATCAGCAGACCGCCACGGCCCCCGGTCTCAAAACGCGCCATCTGCCAGGCAACATCGTTAGCTTCGCTGCCGGAGTTAACAAATATGCAGGCGTCGAGGTGCGGCGCGAGTGTCGCGGTCAGTCGTTCGGCATACTCGAGGACGCTGCTGTACAGGTAGCGGGTGTTGGTGTTGAGTGCGGCAGCCTGTCTTGCAATGGCCTTGACCACGTGCGGATGGCAATGACCGACCTGCGGCACATTGTTGTAAAAATCGAGATAGCGCCTGCCGTCGGTGCCATAAAGGTAGGTGTCGCGCGCGCGTTCGAAATGCAAGGGCTTGTCGTAGAAGTGCTTGGTTTCTTCGCCGAGCACGGCATGCCGGGCGGCAACGAGTAGAGCTTCGTCGTCGTCGCTCAAAGCATTCGCCGTCGACGTCGGGCAAAACGCCGGAAAACGACAGGCGCGCCGCAGCGCTGTCGTAAACCGGTATCTGCCAATAGATTGCAATTCGAGCAGTTCATGGCCGTGCCCGGCAATGGCGTCGACGTCAGCTGGCACACCGGATCCGGTTGCAATCCGCGTCGCAACAATTGCGATGATCATCGCGTGGCGAATCGCGATAAGGTCGAATACCAGGTCTATTTCGGCTTCGTCCAGCGGAACGACCGTATCGTAGGCGGCGACAACGTCGCAGACTGCCGAAAGCATGCCGTCCGAATCGGCAATCGCGCCGTTGCTCGCGATCGCAATTTCGATCACCAGGGGCGCAAAAACCATGTCGCCGAAATCGATGATACCGGCGATTCCAGTGCCATCGTCGTCGACGATCATGTTTCCGTCATGAGCATCGTGGTGAATCACCTGGTGCCGCAGCGTTTCGAGCATCGGAATGACCTGCTCGCTGGCATGAGTCAACACGGCATCGACCGCGGTTCGCGTGTCAACATCGGCGATGTGATGTGTGTGTGGGAGCAGGCGTGCGCAGGACTCGATATTCCACGGGTGATCCTGGCAGGCCGCCGGGTGGAAAAATCCTCGCAGAGCCAGGTCAAGCTCTGCAACGACGTGTCCGAGCTGGCGACGCAAATGGACTGACACTGCCCCATCGAATTCCCCGATCGGAATGCCAGGCAAGTATTGCAGCAGATGCACGATGTACTCTGCACCGTCCAGGTCCACACTGAAATAAAGCTCGCCGGTGAGGTTCGCAATCACACGCGGCACCGGCAACGCCGGATTCTGATGTTCGATGTGACGCAGTGCCGCAACCTGGAAGTCAATCGACTCAGGCACCTCGTCTGGATTTGAAATCTTGACGACGCAGTCCTGGCCGCCTGCAATTGTAATGACGAAATTCTGATCCCGCTCGCTGCGCACCGATCGGTATTCACCGTCGATGCCGTAACGTTCGAGCACCAGCGCGCGAACTGTTTCAACGTCGAGCCGGGGTTTCCTCACGTACAGAAATCGAATTTCAGTGCTTGTCAAAGTCGTTGCTCTCTTGCTGTCAGTCGCTGGTTGATCCAGGCAATCACGTCGGCCGTAAACTCATCGCGATTGGTTTCGTTGAACATCTCGTGGCGACCGCCCTCGTAGATCTTGACGGCAAGACCGCTGTGACCTGTCTGAGCGTAATGCATTGCGAGCTGCGTGATGCCCCTGTCTCCGCCAACCGGATCGTCGCTGCCGCCCGTTAGCAATAGCGGCATGTTCGCCGGAATGCGAAGCAATACGTCATCCGATGCAATGGCGCGGAGTCCGCCGAGCAGATCGAGCCACAACCCGCAGGTGTAAGGCCCGCCGCACAATGGGTCATCGATATAGCGGTCGACCTCGTGATCGTCACGCGACAACCAGTCCAGAGGAGTTCGAGCCGGCTCGAATCGCTTGTTGAAGTCGCCGAACCCCAGCTTGTCGAGTAGCGGGCTTTTGCCGCGCAAGCCGATTCGCTTCGACACAAGCAGAGCCAGTAAGCGCCCCGCAAACAATGCCGACCGGTTGGGCCATGTCGACGCCGACAGCAGCAGAGCAGAGACACGCATAAAGTGCTGCATCGTGAAGTACTGGGCGATATAAGAGCCCATGCTGTGCCCGAGCAGAACCAGCGGCAGTCCGGGATGTCGCTCTCGTACCCACTCATTGACGAGCAAACCGTCGTCGATCAGTTTTTGCCAGCCGTTGGCATCGGCGAAATGTCCGCGGTGTCCGGTGTTGTCACCATGACCACGGTGATCGTGTGCGACGACGGCCAGGTTCTCGGCATTTGCCAGGGCGGCAAAACGCGCGTACCGCGCATGATGCTCACCGAGGCCGTGAAATATCTGCACAATGCCGCGCGATTCGGCAGCCGGCCAGTGCGTGCCATGAATGATATGCCCGTCAGGCGTCGTAATCTCAAGCATGCTCGTTATACTGCAAGACATGATTGATCTTTACTACTGGCCAACGCCAAATGGCCGCAAGATTTCGATCATGCTCGAGGAGTGTGATCTGCCCTATAACACCATCCCGGTGCGGATCGGCGAGGGCGACCAGTTCAAACCCGAGTTCCTGGCGATTTCGCCAAACAATCGCATGCCCGCAATCGTCGATACCGACACGGGTATTTCGGTTTTCGAGGGTGGCGCTATCCTGATGTATCTCGCCGAGAAGTCGGGTCGCCTGATGCCGACCGCAAAAGCAGCGCGCTACGAGGTACTGCAATGGCTGTTCTGGCAAGCGGCCGGCCTGGGCCCGATGGCGGGCCAGCTCAGCCATTTCGTCAACTATGTCGACGACGAAATGCAGTATGCGCTGGATCGGTACGGAAACGAGTATGATCGACTGCTCGCGGTAATGGACGTGCGCTTGCGCGATCGCGAATTTCTGGCCGGCGACTACTCGATTGCTGACATCGCGAGCTTTCCCTGGGTAATGCCGTACAAGCGACTGGGAAACGATCTTGATCGATTCAATAACCTGCGTCGCTGGTTCGACACGCTGAAGTCGCGACCGGCGGTCCGCAAAGGCGTGGATCTCGGCAGCGACTGGACGCGAGCCGAACAATCAGACAAAAAGGCAAAGGAACTGATGTTTACACAGACAGCACAGACCGTTTTTGACGCCGCCGATGCGGCAGGTAAGTAATATGAAATTCTACGACTGCAAAACCGCACCCAGCCCGCGGCGAGTCCGCATGTTCATCGCCGAGAAAGGCCTCGACATTGAAACCGTGCAGATCGACCTGATGAGCGGCGAGCAGTTCAGCGACACCTACAGCGCGATCAACCCGGACCAGGTTGTGCCGGCCCTGCAACTCGACAGCGGCAGCTGCCTGACCGAGGCGCTGGCGATTTGCGAGTACCTGGAGGCCGAGCATCCGGATCCGTCCTTATTTGGCAGAAACAGCGTTGAGCGCGGCAAGGCTGTGATGTGGAACTGCAAGGCCGAGCAGCAGGGCTTGTGGGCGGTTGCGGAGGCGTTTCGCAACTCGGTACCCGGACTCAAGGACCGCGCTTTGCCGGGGCCGGACCCGTACCCACAGATTCCTGAACTCGCCGAACGCGGGCGAGCGCGCTATTTGCAGTTCGCGAGGCGGCTGAATCAACAACTTGCGAGCAACGAATTCCTCGCCGGCGACTATTTCTCGATCGCTGACATCACGGCGCTGGTAACCGTGGATTTTGCGAAGCGGCTCAAGCTGCCCGGCCCGGCCGAGGCAAGCAATCTGGACCGCTGGCACGCGTCAGTGTCGAGTCGTCCCAGTGCTCGTGCCTAGCGACGTAAAACCAAGAAACAGCAACAGCGTGATCTTCAGTATCTCGAGCATTGAGTACAATGCATGCGCGTAAGACCTGGCGGGCTCGATACCATCGATGATCATCTGCGTTCGATCGGCGAGTTCGGGCCCGAGCCAGGCCGACTGCGCGATCACGATCAGTGCCAGTGCCGCAGCGACCGACCAGAGCCTTGCCGCTGCGCCGGATGCGCGAATCACGATCAGCAAGATAACCAGCGTGGCGAGCTCGGCATTGTTCAGCGCCGCAAATACCTCGCGGCCAACGTCCAGCGCGATCGGCCGGGTGATCGTACCGGCCGTGAAGCGTGCCGGCGTCGCGATCATCGTGACGCCGATATTCATTCCTGCCCAAAGGAAACAAATCCAGGCCGGATTCAGAAGAGCGTTGCGAAATCGATTCATCACGGCCCTATAATGCACGATGCCTGAAACGGAATCACAACTCGCATCGACCGTTCTGATGATTCGGCCCGCCCGATTCGAGAGCAATCCGATGACGGCAGCCTCAAATCGCTTCCAGGGACGCAACCCCCTTAGCCCCGAAGAACAGCATGTCATTGCGCTGCAGGAGTTTGACACGCTGGTCGAAGCGCTCCGCGAAGCCGGCATTACCGTCGTTGTCGCGCAAGACACGCCGGATCCCCATACGCCGGATTCGATATTCCCGAACAACTGGATCAGTTTTCACGCCGATGGGCGCGTCGTGCTGTATCCGATGGAGGCGGCCAATCGACGTACCGAGCGGCGACCGGACATCATCGAAATGCTCGATACCGAGATGGGGTTCCAGGTCCGCGACGTGATCGACCTGAGCTTTCATGAGAACAATGGCCACTACCTCGAAGGCACGGGCAGTATGGTGCTTGATCGTACAAACAGGATTGCGTATGCCTGCCTGTCATCGCGCACGCAATTGGACCCGCTCGGCGACTTCGCACAGCGCATGGACTACGACGTCGTGGCGTTCGATGCCGTCGATCGAAACGGCGTGCGAATTTACCACACTAATGTGCTGATGAATGTCGGCGAAGCGGTCGCCGTCATTTGCCTCGAATCGATCGCCGACAAGGCGCAACGAAAGGCCGTGCTGGCGCAGCTCAAAGTGACCGGACACCAGGTCGTTGAGCTGAGTTACGACCAGCTCGATGCCTTCGCAGGTAATATGCTCGAATTGCGTCGCGAAGACGGAGTGCGCGTCGTCGCGATGTCCAGCCAGGCATGGAATTCGCTGAACGAAGATCAGCGTGAAATCCTGCTGGCGAACGGCAAGGTTGTGCACGTACCGATCGATAACATCGAAAGTTCGGCCGGTGGCAGCGTTCGCTGCATGCTCGCTGAAATTCACCTGCCGAGATAGCGGCGGGCTCGCCAAAATCGCTTTATTTTCATCCATTTGCCCATACATCTGGGCCTATAAATTCTTTCCGGTCGCAGGAGACCCCTAATGGCAAGTCCCAACACTCAGCGAAATCTCGTCTTTTACGTCGTGGGCGCTGCGCTGCTGCTGTACATCGGCACTTTATTCGTCAAAACAGTTCCACCGGGCCGCGTCGGCGTCGCGACGATTTTCGGCAATGTTGTTGCGGAAGGCTATTTCCAGGGGCTCCATGTTCCGGTAAATCCCCTGTATCGATGGACCATGTACGACGCGCGCGAAAAGACGCACGTCGAAACCGCCAACGTGCCGAGTCAGGATCAGCTGCAGACCAAGCTCGATGTGAGTGTTCAGTACCGCATTGATGGCGCGATGGCACCGGTCATTCTCGAGGAAACCGGTGACGAAGCAGCCGCCGTTCGTGTGCACCTGGTACCCAAGCTTCGCTCACTGCTGCGTGAGCAGGGCAAGAGTATCGTGCGCGCCGAGGACTTCTTTAAAGAAGAAACACAGGAAAAACTCCAGGCCGGGTTGACGGATGGGCTGCGTGAGTACCTCGAACCGAAAGGCATCATTATTTCGGCTGTACTGATTCGTGACATCACATTGCCACCGTTTATTGTCGAAGCCATTAACCAGAAGAAGGAACGTGAGCAGGCCGTCGAGCAGGAAAAAGCCGAACTTGAGCGCGTTCGAACTGAGTTGCAGCAACAGGTTGCACGAGCTGAAGCCGGCCGAGAAGCGGCGGTACAGGAAGCCGAACGCAAGCGCACGCTGGCCGACGCGCAAGCCTATGAAATCACCCAAATCAATAATGCGATTGCGCGCAATCCCGCGTATATTCAGTTGCAGTCACTCGAAGCATTGAAGGCGATTTCAAAGGACCCGGCGAGCAAGATTTACTTCATGGATGGTTCGAGCCCGAACCCGCTACCGTTGATGCACCTAGGCGACGCACAGGGCACGCAACGCTAAAAGAAAAACATTCCCGATGAGCGATGCACATCAGTACAGCATTCGAGCACTGAACCCCGGGGCGCATCTTTTCGAGGTGCGCCTGACGGTTTCACGGCCCAACCCCGACGGCCAGGTGTTCGACATGCCCGCATGGATTCCGGGCAGTTACATGATTCGCGATTACGCCCGACATGTCGTTGCGATTCGTGCCGAGTCTGATGGCGTCAGCGTTAACGTTCACAAGCTGGACAAGAGCCGCTGGCAGACGGATCCAACCGATCGTGCACTAACGCTCATTCTCGACATTTACGCACAGGACGAAAGTGTGCGCGGCGCGCATCTCGACAAAACGCATGCATACTTCAACGGTACCTGCGTGTTTCCAAAGGTCGTCGGCCAGGAAGATGCCGCGTGCAAAGTGGACATCGTCGCGCCGGAAATTCCCGAAGCCAAATCCTGGCGCGTCGTTACCTCGATGAAGCGCGATGGCGCACAAGCCTACGGCTTTGGCGCCTACATTGCAGCAGACTATGACGAACTCATCGATCATCCGGTAGAGATTGCGAATGTTGCGATCGGAGAGTTCGAGGTCAACGGCATTCCGCACGTGCTTGCCATTCGCGGCAAGACACGCGCCGACATGGCGCGCCTGTGCCACGACCTGGAGACGCTCTGCAGCTGTCACATGAAGATGCTGGGCCCGCCACGCGACCTCGATCGATACGTGTTCCTGCTGTATGCGCCGGGTACGGGCTATGGCGGCCTTGAGCATCGCTGGTCGTCGAGCAATGTCTGTCATCGTGACTATCTGCCAATCCGCGGTGATGATGGTGTGTCACCGGAGTACCGGACTTTCCTTGGGCTCGTCAGCCACGAGTACTTTCACCTCTGGAATGTCAAACGACTGAAGCCGGCGGCGTTCACGCCCTATGACCTGTCACAGGAAACCTATACGCGCCTACTCTGGGTGTTCGAGGGCATCACATCCTATTACGACGATCTTGGCCTGGTTCGCTCGGGCCTGATATCACAGGCGGATTACCTCGAACTGGTCGGCCAGACGATCACGCGCGTGATCCGCGGTGAAGGGCGCCGACGGCAGAGTGTGTCGGATTCCAGTTTCGATGCGTGGACCAAGTTCTATAAACAGGACGCCAACTCGACGAACGCGATCGTCAGCTACTACGCGAAAGGTGCGCTGATCGCGATGTCGCTGGATCTCAAGCTTCGCGAAGAAACCGAAGGCCGCGTTTCACTCGATGACGTCATGCGGGCATGCTGGGCGAAGTGGGGAGAGACGGGCGAGGGCATGCCCGAAGGTGGTTTCGAAGCGACGTGCATGGAAGTGTCGGGCCTCGATCTCGGCGACTTCTTCGATGCAGCCGTACGCGGCACCGGCGAGTTGCCACTCGAGCCGTTGCTCAAAGATCACGGGGTTCGCTATTGTTTGCGTCGCGCGAAGAGCCGCGACGATAAGGGAGGCACCTCGGCCGACGACGACAAGCTGCCGGCGGTCTGGCTTGGCGCAAATCTGGCCATGCAGGGCGGCAAAGCGGTGTTCGCGAATGTCACCAACGGCGGGCCC
>DDIP01000253.1:8082-9922 GCA_002338605.1 Proteobacteria bacterium UBA1847
CCAACGGCGGGCCGGCCGAACGTGCCGGCATTTCGCCGGGTGACGAACTGGTCGCGCTCGACGGCGTCAAGGCCGACGTTTCGGGCAGCGATTCGCGTATTCGTCGCTACCGCGTCGGCGATAAATCAACGTTGACGGTTTTCCGCGGGGACGAGTTGTTGACGGTCAAACTGAAGTGGGCCGAAGCACCCGCTGACACCTGCTACCTGGAGATCGATAGCGAAGCCAAAACCGATGCTGCGAACCGACGGGATGCCTGGCTGAGCAGCCAATGAGATTTCTCGAAAGCTCACGACTTCGCCTGTTCATTGGTGCGGCCCTGATCAGCTTGTCGCCGGTCTGGGTGCGGTTGAGTGATGTTGCACCGTCTGTCAGCGGCTTTTATCGCGTCGTGTTCGGCAGCCTCGCGCTGGTGATCTACCTGCTCGTCACGCGTCGAGGTCTGCATCTTTCGCGGCGCAGCTGGTTCTTGCTGATTGTTGCGTCCATTTTCTTCGCGCTGGATCTCTGGTTCTGGCATCGCAGTATTCTTTTCATCGGGCCGGGACTTTCGACGCTACTGGCGAACTTCCAGGTGTTCATCATGATGATCGCGGGCGTCGTGTTACTGCGGCAGGTTCCGAGCGTGATGCAGATGATTGCTGTTCCACTCGCGCTGTTCGGTCTCGCGATGATCGTTGGCTTTGACTGGAGCGGTTTACCGCAAAACTACCAGCTCGGCGTCATATTCGGCCTGCTGACCGCCGTTGCTTACGCAGGCTACCTGCTGTCGTTGCGAGAGGCACGAGTCGGCTCAACGTTTCGAGTACCGACGCGCGAGGTTGCCGTGGTATCAGTACTGACTGTATTTGCGATGGGCGCGGCCGTTGCCATCGAAGGCGAGTCCTTTGCGATCCCCGGCTATTCCGACCTGGGCTGGCTGGTTGCCTACGGTGTGTTGTCGCATTGCATCGGCTGGTTGTTCATCGCGAGCAGTCTGTCTGAAGTCAGCACGGTGGAAACAGGTCTCGCGCTGTTGCTGCAACCGACGCTCAGCTTTGTCTGGGATGTCATGATTTTCGACAGGCAGATGCTGGCGCCCGAGTTTGCCGGTGCGGGAATCGCGCTGTTGGCGATTTATCTCGGCTTTCGCCCGAACTCAAAGCAGATTTAGCGCTCCTGGCAGTACGCGGATCTCAAACTCGGACTGCAGGGGCTGCACCTCGCCGTCGAGATGTGACGGAATCGCTTCGTTGCAGCTGATTCGGAGCGACGTCACCGGATGATGGATAATATCGTTCTCCTGGACATGCGTGCCGTTCATCAGTTTCGGCAACAGTGAACAAATACGCCGACGGGTGACCGGCTTCGCGATCAGCAACTCAATGATACCGTCGGCATTCTTTGCCATCGGCGCGATATGAAACATGCCGCCGATCCAGGGTCCGTTGCTGATTGCCGCCAGTGTCACTGGTGCGTCCCATTGGAAATCATCAGTGGTGATTGTCAACGTCGGTGTCACGATACCGCCAAGCATCGTTCGAAATATCGCCACAAGGTAAACGAGATCGCCCATTGGGATACGAATCGATTGCGCAACACGCGTAACCTTCGCATCGAAACCAACTCCGGCACCATTGGCGAAAAAGCGGTCGTTGAAGCGACCAACATCGATTTTCCTCGGTGTTTCGTTCGCCGCTATTCGGTCGGCGAGCAGTGATGTAGCGTGTTCCCAGTTGAGTGGAATATCGCAGGCCTTGGCGAAGTCATTGCCGGTCCCGGTTGGGATGACGCCCAGCCCCGCCTCAAAACCGGACCGAAAGATACCGTTCACCGCCTCGTGAATGCTGCCGTCGCCGCC
>DDIP01000253.1:10032-12345 GCA_002338605.1 Proteobacteria bacterium UBA1847
CGCCGCCGGCCACGATGAGATGTTCCGCGCCAGCCTGAAGCGTCGCCAGCACCTGCGCCTCGAGATCGCCGGCATGCTGGCTGAGGTGCAAATCGACATCGAGTCCCGCCTGTTGCAGCAGCTGGAGTATCCGGCCTTGACGCTTGCCCGCGCGGCCACGGCCGGCTATCGGGTTCAGAAACAGGTGGATCGTATGGCTGGACATGAATGCCGAGTCGGATTAAGGAGAGCCGATGCTACAATGCGCGCGACTCTACTCGCAAAAAATGGATCGGCACAATGCTGGAACTGGGCGTCAAATTTCTGATCAGCTACTTCATCGGCTCATTGATGGGCGCGATGATTATCGGAAAGCTGCGCGGAGGAGTCGATATTCGCACGATGGGCAGCGGCAACGCGGGTGGTACCAATGCCTTGCGGACGCAGGGTGTCGTGTTTGCGATCGGAGTCATCATTATTGATATCGGCAAAGGCGTGGTTGGAGCGGGTGTTGTGCCGGGCCTGGAAATCCCGTTCGTACCCACGGATCCGTTGATTTCCCGCACCTGGCTGACGCTGTGTTGTGCCAGTGCGGCAGTACTCGGCCACGTCTGGCCGATCTATTACAGCTTCAAGGGCGGCAAGGGGGCTGGCACACTGATTGGCACGTTGATCGTCCTGGCACCGCAAATGCTCATCGGCATCATTCTCGTCTGGGCATGGGTACTCGTCCTGACCGGGTTCGTCGGCCTTGCGACGATGACGGCGGCCAGCGCGTTGCCGATCTACCTGGCCATCTGGTACCTGCCGGACCAGCAGCCGCTTTTCATCTATAGCGTCGTCATGGCAATTTTCATTATCTTCTGGCACCGCGCCAATATTGAGCGCATGCGAAACGGCACAGAACACCGCAACACTTCCCTGATGGTCTTCAAGCGCAAAGGTGGTGGATCGGGCAATGACCAGTCTTGATGCTGACGCGATCCTCGACTGCCTGCCCGGCGACGTACGCAAAGATATTGGCCAGCTACAGGCTTTCGCGACGATAGACTCGACAAACACGTACTTGATGCAGGCGCCAGGGCCGAGTCCGGGTCAGCTCAATATCGCCGCGACGAGCAACCAGCTTGCCGGCCGTGGTCGTGAAGGAAAAAGCTGGCACACTCCGCCAGGTTCCGGTGTTTGCCTGTCGGCTGCCTACACGTTTCCCTCGCAACCCGAGAACCTGCCGGCGCTGACGCTCGCGATTGGCCTGGCCGCGCTAACTGCCCTGAAAGGACTGGGTGCAACAGGAATACAGATCAAGTGGCCCAACGATCTCGTCGCGCGCGGCGGAAAACTTGGCGGCATTCTGACGGAAGTGCAGTCGAGTTCTAGCAAGGGCGTGACCGTCGTGTGCGGCATCGGAATCAACGTTGATCTCGGCGAAGAGATTGACACCGGAATGCGCAGCGATTGGGCCAAAGGTGTCGTGGACCTTTACGCGTTGTGCAGGAACAAGCCCTCTTATGACGAGGTTGCGGCTGCGCTGATTACACAGTTCTCGAACACGTTCCGGGAATACGAGCTAGATGGTTTTGCGCCGCTGGTTGCCAGGTGGTCACAGCACGACTGGCTGGTGGGCCGCGACCTGATTGTGCAATCGGCACAGCAAGAAATCCGCGGCATCGGCGCGGGCATCGCTGAAGACGGCGCACTGTTGGTTGAAACCCGCGCAAATGGCACGCGGCATGTCGTGTCGGGGACGATCGTACACGTGGGCCCGCGGGACTCGATGTGATGACCGCGCTCTTGCTGGATGTCGGCAACTCGCGCCTCAAGTGGGGCGTGTACGAGGACGGCGAGATCCATCGAACCGGTCATATTTCGCTCGGGAATATCAAGGAGAAGGGCCTGAGCGCGTTGACGACGAAGTTACCGCGGAACGCCGACGTGGTGTTTGCGAGCAACGTCGCCGGTGCGAGTTTCGCGACGCGTCTGTCGGGGGTGGTTGGCATGCACTGCAACGCCGATGTGCATTTTGCGCGTAGTGAGCGGCGCGGTTGGGGCATCACCAACAGCTATCGTCAGCCGCGGCTTCTGGGCGTGGACCGCTGGGTTGCCATGATCGGCGCCTATGCCGAAGTGAAGTCTGCCTGCCTGGTCGTCGACGCAGGCACCGCGGTCACGCTGGATGCACTCGACCGCGAGGGCAATCACCTGGGCGGCCAGATTATTCCGGGAGTCGAGACGATGCTTGATTCACTCTCAAACAAGACCAGCGATATCCCGGTAGTTCGCGCGTCATCAAAACCGAGCGTCGGCGACCTGAAAATGTTCGGCCGCAATACGGCA